>CALGJW010000243.1 GCA_937930025.1 uncultured Saprospiraceae bacterium
CCTACTGCATCGTTTGCAATTAGGACGATGGTGTAGTTTGATTTTTGTTTGGAAAAAACGGAGTGGGCTTCCTGTGCTATTGTACTTAAAGTTTGATCTCCTTGCAGGGTTGATTTTAATTGCTCCAGCTGAATCAATAGCTGTTCGCTATCCTTGCCAGTCAGTATAAATAATTCAGGTGTTTGATTTTGTAAAAATGAGGGAGCATCCTTCTTTACGGATGTTGCACTAGACAATTGAATTTGAATATCTCCTACTCCATTTATCGCTGCATTTCTTTTATCCACTCCGTTCCCTAAAATCCAAGGCCGTGATTGAGCCGGAAAATAATAAGGCGATTGTTGAAAGGCATCATTTTGCGGAGCCGTCCAATTCGGAATACCAGGAATAAACCGATGATGCATGCATAAGGCTGTCTTTATCAAACTAGCCATTCCTGAAGCCGCAAAAGTGTGTCCGATATTTGACTTGACCGAACCTAAGGCGATCGATCTATTAGACTTATTTTCCAATAATATTTTTTGCTCTATTGCATCATGCGCAGCTATTCCTGCGGCTGCTAATTCTATGTAGTCGTAAACTTGATCGGTGTTTACTTTTCCGACAGTATCGATAACGGTGTAAACCTTATCCGTATTTTCCGCAACATTTTTCGTTAAGACCACAGCACCAGCTCCTTCCCCAATCAACCAACCTTCGTTATCAGCATTGAATGAAAAAGAAGGTTTGGCATTTGCATTGGAGGCATGTTCCTTCTGCCTAAGTAAAACATTTTCCAGCCCGCCAGAAAAATCTACTGCACCGACCACTACCGCTTCAACTTCCCCTGAAGACAACATATTTTGCGCAATCTCCAACGCTTTGAACACCGAATTTTCCCCACAAGAAACCGTAAAGGCTGCTCCTGAAAAATCCCACAATGCAGAAATCCTGCTTGCCATTAGATTGCCAATAAAGCTGGTAAATTCACTTGGCGCTGGTGTTCCTTCTCTATGATAAATTCCTTTTTTAGTCAATTTGATTAACTCCGCAGTCGTCTCTTCATCCAAGTCCAGTTCCGCATTAGCCAATGCCTCTTTTATTTGCCATTCCACATCCCATCGGGCCAAACATTGATGAATGGCTAACTCCGTTTCCATGGCCACTAAGACCGCTACATTTTGATGTTCTTCCAAGCCTGCATCTTTGATCGCATTATCCGCGACTTTAAGCAACAAGGCTTGTTGCGGATGCAAACGTTCTGCTTCCTTTGGTTGAATTTTATAGCGCAGCAAATCAATTTCAAATTCTTCTATGTAAGCACCTTTGGGTGCTTCTCCGTTTTCAAAACCATATTTTTTCAACAAGGAAGTATTCGTCTCGATTCCTTTCCAACGCTTTTCAGGAAGCTGCTTGAACTGTTGTGCTCCATTATAAATGGTATGGTAAAAAGATTCCAAATTTTCACAAGACCCAAAATGCGCATCCATTCCGATGACCGCCATGGAAGTTAATGGCAGTAACTTATCGCTGGCTTTCCCCTCTTTATCTAATCCATCGATTGAGCTAGTCAGGCCTAAATAATTTTGCACCACCATATGTGCATTGGTCCCACCAAATCCAAAGGAATTAATTCCCGCTTGCTTATGCTTGCCCTTCCAAGGGGTATGCTTCACAATCATTCCCTCGCTCCCTTTCCAATTGTTATCCGCTTGGATAGGATTCGTCAAATTAATATTCGGAGGAATCACCTCCTCTTGCATGGCCATCAAAACTTTCAGCAAGCCAGTCATTCCAGCAGCCGTCAGCAAATGACCCATGTTAGATTTCACAGAACCAAGCAAAGGCTTTGTATCGTATTTTGAAAAATAATTCGCAATTGAATTCAACTCTGTGCTATCCCCAAGCGGAGTTCCTGTCGCATGACATTCTATATAGGAAGTGTCGTTGGGTGAAATTTCATTATGCTCATAAGTTCTTTCGAAAGCTAAATTTTGTCCTTTGGGATTTGGGCTAAGCAAAAATTTTCCACGTCCATCATTAGATAATCCTATGCCGCCAATCACTCCAAGAATTTGATCACCATCTCGCTCCGCATCAGCCAATCTTTTCAACAAAACCATTCCTGCTCCTTCAGAAGAAACCAATCCCGCGGACTCCTTATCAAAAGGAACAAATTTTTGATCCATCGGAGAGTAAGCATGAAAGATGGAAAACCCCATGTGGATAAATAATTGATCGGAGGCACTGACGGCTCCTGCCAACATCATGTCGGCCTTTCCAGTTTGCAATTCGTCGCAAGCCAGTTTGATCGCGTATAAGGAGGTCGCGCAGGCTGCATCCAACGCGTAATGCGTTTTGCCAAGCGCCAATGCCTTGCTCACCATTTCCGAAGGCGTATATTCTAAGACTTTATTATCCGGTGGAATTTGCTGGTGATCTTTTATGCTGAATCCAGGAGCATTCAATAATTTTTGGATATTGGATTCCAAAGAGCGACAATATAAGTCAGCCATTAGTTGATGCGAGGAACTGGTTGGGAAAGATAAATTCCCTAGAATCAATCCACAGTTCTTTAAGCGCTCGTGATTCTGGTAATAGCCGGCATCAATTAGTGCTTCCTTCGCGGTATATAAAGACCATTGAAATAACTTGTCTTGTTTTTTTAAGTAGTCTGCGGAGAGTTCAAAGCCAGTTGGATCGAATTTGAAATCGCGAATGTATCCACCGCGGATGGAATAACATCGGTCTTCAATTCCTTTGTCTGGATGAAAAATGGAAGCGGGGTCCACGCCGAAATCTTGGGTGGTGGCATGACTAGTCAGGTCCTTTTCGGACATCAAATTTTCCCAGAATTGCTTCGGGGTGGAAGCTCCGGGGAAAAGTGCTGACGTTCCTATGATGGCTATTTTAGTCATTTATCTTTTCTAACGTTTTGGGGCGGTGCCCCGATAATGGAATTGCAACCCTTCAGGCTGCTAGTCCGTGTTTGTTTTATCTAGGGGCGTTGCCCCTAGTTGTGGTATTTCAGCCCTTCAGGCTGTTTAAAAAACGTGCTTCAAAATATTCAGAATTTCAACCCTTTAGGCTGCTAATTCTTGGTTCTTTTTTCTTAGGGCGGTGTCTCTAGTTTTCGGATTTCGGCCCTTTAGGCTGATTACCAACGTATTCTTTTTTAGTGTCGAATTCCAGCCTATTGGTTGACAAATCGCATTATTCTTTTTACTCAAATTCTCAAGTCATCTGGCTAATAATACTCCTTGTTTCAATATTTCTAAAATCTCAGCCCTTCAGGCTGATAATTCCTATAGAGGCGTTAACCTAGTTTAGAAAATTGCAACCCTTCAGGAAGCTAATCTTTTTCCCAATTCAAGTCATCACAGCCTGAAGGGCTGCGATTCCTCTCAAGACATTTTCGTCCTATTCTCCAAGTTCCAACTTCCAGTCTCCTCATTCCCTAAAGCTCTATACATTACCATACTAGTTGCCTAGAAATGGTTACTGTTGCTCCTGAGGTTTTGATGTAAACAGTTCCTTGCTCGTCGTAGACGGTGCACTCTGCTACCAACTTCGATTCGTCTGCTTCTTGAACTGTTACGTTTACAAATAATTTTTTTCCAAAAGGAACGGGTTTGTATAAAATGGCGCTATCGGTTTGTAGTGGAAGACTTTTTGCTCCGTCGTAATTTTTCTGTACCCAAACCAACATGCCTTGGTATTGGATATCGGCGAAATAGGTGTTGATACTATTTACTGGAAATTGGCCTTGTTCTGCTAGCGGCACTTCTGGTGCCTTGCAAGCAAGCACGATTTGTTTTTCATTGCAATCCAATATTTCTTCGATTCCTTGAAAATAAGGAGCGTGAAAAAGGGAACCATCTTCGTATAGCACTTGTCCATCTGTTGGCTGATAAGTTCCGCTAACTTGATGGGTAAATTGTGGTGCCGTTGGAATTGATTTCTTATTCTGCAGCGTGACTGTTGCTCTGTAATGATTAGTTGGTAGTCTTCCTCCTTCGCTAAGGACCGTTGTTTCAAAAACGATTTTTTCTTCGCTTTTTTCTAGTTCCTTTATTTCTAAAATATAATCTTCTTTTTGATTGCCATCGAAAATAATTCCTTTGAACAAAGAGGTATTTTCAATTTTGAAAACGGCATAGTCTGGATACAGTTTTTCACAACTCTGGGCCATCCAACCTACTGCATTCACAACTGGCAACACTGGGTTGTTTTGAATCTTGTGGTGATATAAGAATGGATTATTTTTCAGGGTTAATTTCCTATGGATACGATGTGTATTCAAATCTCCCAAGTGACTTACAGCTGCGGGTAAAGTTCCTCCGATGATAACCTGCGCTTGATCGGCATAGGCTGTATTCAACTCATTTACTAGCATGGCTGCGCCACCTTCGCTATTCACTAAGCTAATGCCAGCTGCTTCAAACTGTGCTTTCAATTCTCCGCTTACCATTCCGCTATCCCAGGCGCCCCAGTTGATGGCAGAGACTTGCGTTTTCGGATGATTGGTTTTAAATAGGTGAGCAGCTTTACTCAATATTTCATTGGCGATGGCATAATCTGTTTGGCCTACATTTCCATAAAATCCGGCTACAGAAGAAAATACTATCAGGTGATCTAACTTATTGATATTCACTGCTCCCAACAAGCTGAGTAATCCATCTAGTTTTACGGATAATACATTGGCAAAATCGCTTTCGGATTTGTCCTGAATATACTTGTCGGCTAATCTACCGGCTCCGTGAATGATTCCGGTTATGTTTCCAAGTGTAGCCGTTGCCTTTTTCAAATCTGTACTAAAACTGCTTAAGTTAGTCACGTCTCCTTGTAGGTAAACTACTTCAGCCCCGTGCTTCTTAATGGTTGAAATCGTTTCATCCATTTCCTTTTTAGCAACGATATTAGAATAGATCTTTTTTACTTTTAGCAGGCTTGGTTTTTCTCCGCTTTCTTTCATGCTATTCATGATCAAGCGCTTCAATGTTCCTTCGTCGTTTTCTGTTCTAGCAAAAACCGGAACCTCAAAATCCAAAGAAGATCTTCCAAGCAATATGAATTTACATTGGAAGGTTTTAGCCATTTCCATGACGCAGGTAGCGGTAACGCCTTTGGCACCTCCACTTACTAGAAAAACGGAATCCTTAGTTACTGTGGTTGAGATAGATTGATTTTCTTTTACTTCTGCTGGAATAGCTACGGTAGTTTTTCTTCCTTCTTGGGAATGGGCTACTTCCACAATGGCTACATTCGGATCATGGTATTCCGCCATTAATTGATTGACAATTTGATCAGTTGCTAATTCTGGTTGGATATCTATTGCTCGGCAAAAAACTGGAGACCATTCTAAATTTAGGCATTTCACCAAACCGGTGATTCCTCCGCCTACTATAGAAGTATTACCTCTTTTTCCTTGTCCCAAATGTCCATCCATTCTTGTGCAAGTCAAGAAGTTGGCTCTTTGGTTTTTGCCTAACTCATTCAAATCTTTTTGTACTTGTTTAGCAATAAAAAATAATGTTTTTACGATGTCTCTTTCTGCTGAAAAATGTTGCGTGAAATTCGGTCGTTGAAATTCAAAATGAGGATGCAAGTGAATGAAGCTTCCGATTTTTCCATATTTATCATGGATGGTTTGAATAGCATTTTCGATTGCTTGATCGCTGTTATCTGGCAAAGTAACCGCAACGTCTTGAATAGGATTATTTATCCCATTCAAATTTAAGGTTACTACTTGATTTCCCCTTGCTTTTAAAGCTGCAATTACTTGAGTGGTTAATTCTGATCCGTCGTTGGTTACTAAAACCACATGCGTTGCCGGCATTGAAAATTCTAGGAAGTCCGGTTGTGGCAAATATTTTAACCCTACTTCAAAACGCTTCACGCCGTGAAAATTGCCCGTTTGAACGGGCTCAAGCTTTCCCGGCAAAGATGCTGTTTGTTTGCTTTGAGGTTTATCCTGAGGCTTTACTTCCGGACTGCTTATGCCATTACTTTTTTTTTACCATTGGCACTCACATAGGAAACAATCTCTGCTAAGGTCCTCAACTCAGTTAATTCATTCGGGTTGATCCCAGAAAGTTCAGGGTACTGCTTGGTTAATGCACCAAAGATTTCAACTCGCTTAATGGAATCAATTCCAAGGTCTGCTTCCATGTCCATGTTTAGTTCTAACATTTCTGCTGGATAGCCCGTTTTTTCACTAACTACTTGCAACAATGCCTCTTGCAACTGAGGATTCATCGCGCCGTTTGTTGCTGGATGTGCTGTTTGTGGAGCAGCTGTTGTATTAGCTGGTGCATTTGGAGCAGTAATACTTGCTTGTGTATTTACAATTCCACCTGCACTATTATTTGTAACGAAATCAACTATTTCTTTTAATGTTCTTAACTCCGTTAATTCATTCGGATTGATGCCAGACATTTCTGGATGCATTTTGGTAAGTGCACCAAATATTTCTACTCTCTTGATGGAATCAATTCCAAGATCAGCTTCCATGTCCATGTTCAATTCTAACATTTCTGATGGATAGCCCGTTTTTTCACTAACTACTTGCAGTAAAGAAGTGGTCAATTTATTCACGTCCATTCCTCCATTGCTAGAAGGCGCATTATTCGCAGCTGCTGCTACTGGCGTCACCGCAGGAATTGTCGAAATCACCTTATTTTCTGCTACTGCAGATCCATTCGATGCCCCACCTTTAACACCGACATAGTCAACGATTTCTTGCAGGGTTCGAAGTTCTGTTAATTCATTTGGATTGATACCAGAGATCGCAGGATACTTCTTGGTCAATGCACCAAAGATTTCAACGCGCTTGATAGAATCAATTCCTAAGTCCGCCTCCATATCCATATTGAGTTCCAACATTTCTGCTGGATAACCAGTTTTTTCACTTACTACTTCTAACAACATAGACGTTAGCTTAGCCAAATCCATTCCTGATCCATTTG
>CALGJW010000244.1 GCA_937930025.1 uncultured Saprospiraceae bacterium
GAATAGAAGGATATATAATGAGTTGTACAATCTTTTCATGCCTTAAAAATACGAATAAAATAGGATCAATATCTAGTTGAATCCCCTTAGAAAAAGGTTAAAACGATTGTAAACCGACCAATTTACTATAGATCCCACCTTTTTGTATCAATTCAGTGTGATTCCCAGTTTCTTGAATACGACCATTTTCCATCACTACTATTTGATCGGCATTTTGAATGGTGCTAAGCCGATGGGCAATCACAATGGCTGTTCTACCCTTCATAACCGCATTTAAAGCCTCTTGAACTAGCTGCTCACTTTCAGAATCCAATGCAGAGGTTGCTTCATCCAATACAAGGATGGCAGGGTCCTTTAGAATGGCCCGAGCAATGGTTAATCGCTGACGTTGACCTCCGCTTAGCTTCATTCCCCTATCACCTATCATTGTATCAAATCCCTTTTCCAACTCTTGAATAAATCCATAGGCGTTTGCCACTTTACAGGCGGCAACTAAATCTTCGGCTGTTGCATTTTCATTCCCAAAAAGTAAATTTTCACGAACTGAACCAAAGAACAATATGGCATCTTGAGAAATATATCCTATTTGTTGTCGCAGAGATTTCAAGTTAAAATCGGGATATGGAACTCCATCAAAGGTGATGGTACCAGAAGAAGGATCATAAAATCGATTGATTAAATAAGCCAAGGTGGATTTACCAGATCCTGATTGGCCAACGAAAGCAACGACCGTTCCTTTTTTAATGGTTAAACTAAAATCAGCGACAACATCTTTTTCATCATAAGCAAAGGAAACGTTTTTAATTTCAATGGCAGATTTGAAGTCTTCTATTTTATGATTACCAGCAGTATTTAAAAGCGGATTATCTGCATCTAATATTTCATTGATCCTTTCGATTGATGCTTCCGATCTTTTAATATCATAAAAGGCGACTGATAATGATTTCGCCGGATTAATAATTTGGTAAAACAATGCGATATAGGTAATGAACATTTCGGGTTCCAAAGCCTGATCTTCAATAATCAATTTAGATCCAAACCAGATAATAGCAAGGACAACCATTGAGCCTAAAACTTCGCTTACCGGTGAACTCAAATCTCTTCGGTAAAGCATTTTATTCATAAAACCAAAATGCCTTTGATTTGATTTTTCAAAACGATCCTGTGACTTTTCTTCTGCCGTGTAGGACTTTATGATTGGCAGGGCTCCTACATGCTCCTCCGCAATGCTTAGAATATTTCCCATTTCCTCCTTGGCTTGAGCAGAAGGTTTTTTAAGCAAGGTACTAATGGAAGTGATTAATATTCCAGTGATTGGAATAAGCAATAATACAAAAAGCGTTAGCTTGGGAGACATAATCAACATTACAATTAAAGTAACGATAATCATCAAAGGATCTTCTACGAATCTTTTTATTGAACTAAGTAACGCCCATTGAATTTCTAAGATATCAGTGGTCATTCTAGAGACTAGATCACCCTTTCTTTTTTCTGTAAAAAAAGGAATTGGTAGATGCAATAGTTTTTTATGAATATTGTTTCGAAGGTCTCGTTCTACTCCATTTCGAATATAAATTAGCAACCTAGCACCGAGATATCTAAATAAATTTTTTAGGATAAAAAAACTGGCTGCAATTCCAAGCACAAACAACAACACTTGTTTTTTCCCTATCCGTTCAGAATGGTATCCAATCCAATAGTTTAACGAACTTTCTAAGTAATCTCGAATGTTAGCTATTCCGTCCCAAACTGGTTGCGCAGAAATCGCTTGGGTGTTTTCAAAAATGATGTTTAATATGGGAATTAAGATTGTTACTGATCCCAAAGAAAAAAGCACCATTAAGATGTGAAATAAAATTGACAGGAGCGCCCGACCTTTATAGGGTATGGCTAATTTCAATATTGAAAAAAAGTGATGCACAAGCGTTACTTTTCATCTACATAATCGAAAGTATTAATAAATCCTGTATGGAAATTTCCTGCTCTGAAATCTTCATTCCTCATCAACTTCTTATGGAATGGGATGGTAGTTTTAATTCCCTCTACAATAAACTCGTCTAAAGCACGCTGCATCTTTTTAATACACTCTTCTCTAGTTTGCGCGCGACAAATCAATTTGGCGATCATCGAATCATAATAAGGTGGAATCGTATACCCTGCATATACATGTGTGTCCACGCGAACCCCATGTCCCTTAGGCGAATGAAAAGAAGAAATTTTTCCTGGACTTGGTCTAAAGTTATTGTTAGGGTCCTCCGCATTAATTCTACATTCTATGGCATGTAAAAGAGGAATATAATTCTTGCCAGAGATCTTTTCTCCAGCAGCAATTTTAATTTGTTCTTTTATCAGATCATGGTCAATCACTTCCTCGGTCACAGTATGTTCCACCTGAATTCGAGTATTCATTTCCATGAAATAAAATTTCCTGTACTTATCAACTAAAAATTCCACTGTACCAACTCCTTCATAGTTAATGGCAGCTCCTGCTTTTATGGCAGCCTCCCCCATTGCTTTTCGCAAAGCTTTAGTCATAAAAGGAGACGGAGATTCCTCTACTAACTTTTGGTGTCTTCTTTGAATAGAACAATCTCTTTCAGAAAGGTGGATGACAGTTCCGTGTTGATCACCTGCAATTTGAATTTCTATATGCCTAGGTTCTTCAATAAATTTTTCGATATAGATCCCATCGTTTCCAAAAGATGCCCGCGCTTCGTTCCGCGCCATGTTCCAATTATCTTCGAATTCATCTGGTTCTCGAACGATTCGCATCCCTTTTCCGCCACCACCTGCTGTAGCTTTTAGAATGACTGGATACCCAATATCTTCAGCGATTTTAAGACCTGATTTTACATCTTTCAATAATCCTTCGGATCCAGGTATTACAGGAACTCCTGCGGCGATCATCGTTTCTTTCGCAGTAATTTTATCTCCCATCTTGCGAATATGATTGGGAGTAGGACCGATAAACTTTATCCCGTATTCTGTACAAACTTCTGCGAAGTCAGCATTCTCTGCAAGAAAACCATATCCTGGATGGATTGCGTCGGCATTGGTAATTTCTACCGCGGCCATAATCCTGGGAATACTTAAATAAGAATCTGCTGATGCTGGAGCACCGATACAAACGGCTTCATCTGCAAAACGAACATGAAGACTTTCACGATCGGCTGTTGAGTAAACGGCAACCGTTTTAATTCCCATTTCTTTACAAGTCCTCACTATCCTCAGTGCAATCTCTCCTCGATTTGCGATAAGTATTTTATTGAACATAAATCTTTTCCTTAAATGAAAGTTGGAGGTGTAACAAGCTGTAGAAAATACTACCTAATTATCCTTTAGGGTCGACCAAAAACAATACTTGATCATACTCTACTGGACTGGCATCTTCGATCATAATTTTTACAACCTTCCCACTTACTTCAGATTCTATTTCGTTAAAAAGCTTCATCGCTTCAACGATACAGACGGTATCTCCTGCATTCACCATAGTTCCAATTTTTAAAAAAGGATCTTTATCTGGTGAAGGAGATCTATAGAATGTTCCGACAATAGGTGATTTGATTTCCAGGTATTCTGTTTTCGGCTCTGCTGGCGCTGGTGCAGCGGCAGCTAATGGTGCAGCTGCAGGAGCTTTTTGAAGCTGAGCTGGAGCGGGCAAATTTTGAGCGTTGGTAACTATCGTCGGGGTTGTTTGAATTATTTGACCTTCGCCAAAGGTCTTTGTCCGGATTGAAATAGTAAAATCTCCATCCTTCATTTTAAATTCTGTGAGGCCCGACTTATTGACCAACTTTATTAAGTCTTGAATTTCTTTAAAATCCATAAATTATTTTTTTACACGTTCTACATAGGAACAGGAGCGAGTATCAATTTTGACCATATCACCCTCGTTAATAAATAATGGGACTCTAATTTCCGCACCAGTTTCTAAGGTGGCTGGCTTTTGAGCGTTAGTTGCAGTATCTCCTTTTAAACCGGGTTCTGTATAAGTTATTTTTAGGTTTATATATTGGGGTAGTTCCATTGTCAATGGAGTATCATCTGCCGTATTGAAAAGGATATCTACGACTGCTCCCTCTTTTAAAAGTTGAGCATTTTCTATCAACTTTACTTCCAAAGAAGTTTGTTCGTAAGTTTCCTCGTCCATAAAATGGAAACCCATATCATCACTGTAAAGAAATTGATACTTTTTCCGCTCAACTCGAACGATGTCGATCTTATGGCCTGCAGGAAAAGTATTATCCAACACCTTTCCGGTAGTAAGGCTTTTCATCTTTGTTCTCACAAAGGCTGCGCCTTTTCCTGGCTTAACATGTTGAAACTCAACAACTGAGAAAACATCGTTGTTGTAAGTGATGCAAAGTCCATTTTTGATTTCTGAAGTATTGGCCATTTATTCAATTAATTTATGAGATAATTGGGCTGGCAAAGATAGCAAAATTGTCTTCCCTAAGGGGATAAAAACCTTTAGGAAATTAACTTTTAGCTGCTAATAAGCCCAAGTCAAATAGGTCGCGCCCCAAGTAAATCCCCCTCCAAAAGCAGTCAAAACAATCTTATCTCCAGCTTTTAGCTGGGATTCATAGTCCCAAAGACATAAAGGCAAAGTTCCAGCGGTAGTATTTCCATACTTTTGAATATTTATCATCACTCGCTCCAGCGGAAAATCCAACTGACTCGCTACCGTGTTGATAATCCGAATGTTAGCTTGATGCGGTACCAACCAATCAATTTGATCCTTTGAAAGATTATTTCGATTTAATAGGTCAGTAACTGCAGAGGACATTCCTTTTACAGCCGCCTTAAATACTGGTCGTCCATCTTGAAACACGTAATGCTGCTTATTTTTAACCGTTTCTGCAGAAGGAGGCAATTTTGAGCCTCCAGCAGGCATATTCAAGAAATTTCGTCCATTTCCATCTGACTTCAAGATGGCATCTTCAATTCCATAAGTATCATTAGCCTCCAGAAGCACTGCTCCCCCTCCATCTCCAAAAATGACGCAAGTGGTACGATCACTATAATCTAAAATGCTGGACATCACATCCAGTCCTACAATAACCACTTTTTTATGGGAACCAGACTCAACAAATTTAGCCCCAGTACTTAAGGCATAAAGGAATCCAGAACAGGCAGCGTTTATATCAAATCCAAATGAATTAATTGCGCCCACCTTGTCTGCTATGGTATTTGCTGTATCAGGAAAGACCATATCACCTGTAATTGTAGCACAAATCAGTAAATCAATCTCCTCTGGTTTAGCTCCTGTTTTTTCCAAAAGGCCGTTTACCATTTCGCGCCCCATATCAGATGCTGCCCAACCTTCTTGCTTTAATATGTGCCTTTGTTCAATTCCAGTCCTTGTACGAATCCATTCATCCGAGGTATCTACGATTGTTTCTAATTCCTTATTAGTAAGGATGTAATCCGGCACATACCCATGTACCCCCGTAATTGCTGCTTTTATTTTACCCATCAATACTATTTATGATAAGCCGCGAAGGTAGAAAAAAAGCATAGTATGATGTTTTTTATAGGTTAATTCCTACTGGGTCAAAAGCCCATATATACTGTCCATTAAATAAATTTCAACGCCAAATTGGTTAATTATCCCAAACGTAAATGACTCATAATGAGGATAATAATTATTGTTAAATATCGAGAAAATGTCACAAATGGCACCCTAATTGCATCTTTTCAAAATATCACCCGTAAACCAAATGAAATGAAACCGCAATCTTTTAAAGGTTTTAACAACTGCACCATGAAGAACTTTAGCCTAATTATCGGTATTACCGGTATGCTCACCCTGTGTACCTCCCTCGCCAAAGCTGAGGTTGATGTTACATTTTTACCTGGAAACTTAGAACATGTTCAGAATCTGGCTGCCACTGAAGGTAAGCTTTATCTAGTCGACTTTGTTGCCAAATGGTGCATGCCGTGTAAATGGATGGATGAAACTACTTTTTCAGATCCTGCTGTTTCCAACTACTTGAGAGAAAATTATATTGCTACAAAAGTAGACATCGACAATTTTGATGGATTCAACTATAAAAATCAGTACAATATTACTGTACTCCCTTCCATATTGATTTTCAATTCTAAGGGAGAACAAGTTGGCAGATATGAAGAATCGATGGCGCCTTCAAAAATGATGAAAATACTTGCGGCACATAATTACCCTGAAAATCGGGTAGTAACTCAAGCTCCAAATATTATTCAGAATACACAGCCTTTAGAGCTGGAAACCGAAGTTGTGGTAGAAGTTGTAGATCAAATTGTGGAAACACCAAACTTTGAAACAGCTCTAGAGATAGAAGAAGCACCAGTTTATTACGAGGAAGAAAATATTGTTTACGAAGTAGAAGAGGATAAATTCGACGAAACATCAACCGCCCAGATTGTAGACTTGAATTTATTTAACATGAGTGCAAGTCCTCAAGTTCGGGAAGGTTATTCGGTGCAGATTGGAGTGTTTGCAGATTATGGAAATGTCTTATCGACTTCTTCTAAAATGCAGGAAGTGTACAATCAAGAAATCATTGTCCAAGTAACTCATTTGAACAATAAGGAAGTATTTAAAGTAATGGTTGGAGATTTTTATTCTGAGGAAGAGGCGCATGAGCTTCGAAGGTTAATGGAGACAAATGGCATTCCTGGAATCACAAAAGATCTCTCAAGAATTTAAGACACGCCAGAAATTACATTCTTGTTCGATCTAAAAATTAAAATTTTACTTTTTCGAGTCAAGAGACAATTACTGGAGTTACTCTTTTAATCTAAAACTGTACTTTGTGCTGGAATAAATTTTCGATATGTCCAGCATTATAATTACCAACATCAATCAGCTTTTACAAGTAGACCGTTTAAGAAATAGTCAGAACACTCCTTTTTTAAAAGGGGAAAACATGGCGTTCTTACCTCGGATTACTAATGCTTGGTTACATATAGATCATGGGAAAATTTTGGATTATGGCACCATGTCGAAGGATTTGCCAAGGGCAGATTACACCATAGATGCCACAGGCAGATTCGTTCTTCCTTCTTGGATAGATTCACATACACATATCGTTTTTGCAAAACCTCGTTCAAAAGAATTCGTAGATAGAATCAATGGATTAAGCTATGAAGACATCGCCAAACGAGGAGGAGGAATTCTTAATTCTGCCAAGCATTTAGCCGAAAAGACTGAAACTGAATTATTCGAAAGTGCGCTTATCCGACTTTATGAAATAGCTAAAACTGGTACCGGTTATGTTGAAATAAAAAGCGGATATGGTTTATCCGTTCAACAAGAAATAAAAATGCTTAAAGTGATTAAGCGTTTAAAAAAAGTGAGTCCCATTCCTATCGCAACAACCTTTCTGGCAGCGCATGCAATTCCTAAATCTTTCCAAGGAAGCAGCCAAGATTTTGTGGACGAAATGATTCAAAATGCTTTGCCAAAAATTGCAGACCAAGGCTTGGCAGATTACATTGATATATTTTGTGAAAAAGGATATTTCTCAGCAGCTGATGTAGAGCGATTATTAGAAGCCGGAGATAAAGTAGGACTCCGAGGAAAGATCCATACGAATCAATTTAATCACGTTGGAGGAATTGAAGCAGCCATTAAGAAAAATGCCTTATCAGTAGATCATTTGGAAGTTTTAAATGATACCGAAATCAGTCTTTTGAAAAAATCCAAAGTCATCCCCACTCTATTGCCATCTGCACCATTTTTTTTGAACGACAGTCATTTCCCTCCTATGCGAAAAATGATCGACGCCGGTCTAGGTTTTAATATAGCTACTGATTTCAACCCAGGATCCACCCCTTCAGGCAATTTTCCTTTTTTAATTAGTCTTGCCTGCATCAAAGGAAGAATTACTCCCGAAGAAGCTATCAACGCTAGTACTTATAATGCAGCATTTGCCTTGGAAATACAAGACCAATATGGCAGCATAGATCGCGGTAAAATGGCTAATTTTATCATTACCGAACCCATGGATGATTTAAGCGAGATTCCCTATTATTTCGGTAAAAATCCAGTTTGGAAACACTTTATAAAAGGAATCATGTCAGATTCTTGCTAAAAGGCACAATCCTTTATACTAAGCGGCTATCTTAATTCGTACCTTAAATAGTATAATTTCAATGCCTATAGGTGAATTCAAGTCCAAAGTGATTCGAATCATACTTCGGAATGCTTACCTTTACCAGCTTAAAATTAGCCGCTACCCACGAATTATGTATAAAAGAATAATCCCAGTCCTAATTGCATTCCTACTGTCCTTCATGACAAATGCTCAGGTTGCCTTTGATCTTGGTGAAGTATCAGGTGATCAAGGAACTCAAGTGTGTGTACCTGTAACCGTTACTGACTTTACAAATATCGCAAGTTTTGGGTTTACAATTCTTTATAATCCCTTGGAATTAAATGCAGTAAGTATAAACTGGCTACATAGTCCTGCCTCTCCAGGTGCTAATTTGATGTTTCCTGGTATTATTAATATTGCCTGGTTATACAGCTTTGCTGCTGCCCTAGACTTAAATGATGGCGATGTAGTGTTTGAGATTTGTTTTGATATTCTTGGACCTCCTGGTACGGTTTCCCCTTTGGTTTTTGGTGACGGAACGATTCCAAACACCGTTCCACCAGATGCTTCAGATGGAAATTTTAATCCCTTGGTCATTGCCGGGTTAACGCAAGGATCGGTTACGATTACTGGAAGCTCAGGTGGTTTATCTGTGATCTATGGTCGATGTAGCACTTTAGACGTTCCTGTATCCAATGGATCCATTCAGATTCAAATAAGTGGCGGAACACCACCTTATACGGCCACCTATACGGAAATTGCGAATCCTGGAAATACTGGCAACTTTACAATTATTGGCTCGGTTGGAACAACACCCACAAACTTACCTTCTGGAGCATATACCATAACCGTTTCTGATTCAGCGGGCGGTTCTGAGACCACTATTCAAACCATTCAACAATTGACGCCACTACTTTTGCCGATGGATCGAACGGATCCAAGTTGTGCAGGTGGAAACAATGGTACTATAACATTAAATTCAAATAACCCGCTTGGAGGATTGGCACCGCATACCATTATCTGGTCGACCACAGCAGTAAACACTCAAGTGATTACCGGCTTAGTCCAAGGTGCTTATACTGTGACAGTAACTGATTCCGATGGTTGCGTTATGTTCGGAAGTCAAGCAATTACAGACCCTCTTGCGGTCATGGTTGACTCAATTAGTCAAACTAACCTTTCTTGTAATGGAAATGACATGGATGGTGCCCTAGCGGTAAGTGGTTCAGGAGGAACTATAGCGATGGGTTCAGACTATACTTATAATTGGACAGGACCAGGTGCGTTTACAAGTTCTTCGCCATCAATCATAAATTTGCCTTTAGGTCAATACTGTGTGGATGTAATGGATGACAACATGTGTTTGGCTACCCGTTGCTTTACTATTGCGGCAAGTGATGGTCCTATTATTACAGGGTTTACAACTGTGGGAATTGGATGTCCTGGTGATATGAACGGTGGCATAACTGTAAACTTTACGCCTGGTGTTAATCCTCCAGTAGATATTCTCTGGTCAACAACCGAATCCACTCAGACCATTACCGGTTTAGGAGCAGGTACTTATACAGTAACTCTTTCAGATGCAACAGGCTGTCGAGATTCACTTTCTGAAACGATAGCTGCGCCAAATGCTTTGACAATAGACAGCGTTGGAATTGAATTACCTCCTTGCTCTTATGATGCACAAGGAAGACTTGCCGTAATTATGTCAGGCGGTTCTGGAAACTATACTTACCTCTGGGATAATATGCAAACTGGTGGTGTAAATTTTGCACTGGAATGCGGACAAAGTTATTCTGTTACGATTTCAGATGGCTCAACTTGTCCCACAGTGGATACCACTGTTTTTCTTCCTTGCCCTCCCGATATTATTGCTGATTTTCCAACCAATCTAGTTTTTGATGTAAGCTGTGATATGGGTATCCCATGTGATGGAATGGCTACTGTAAATGCTTCTGGTGGAACTACAGGATCTGGCTTATATAACTTTATTTGGAGTTCAGGAGAATCAACTACAGGAATGGGGCAAAGCACCGCTTTAGCACTTTGCCAAGGTTGGAATTACGTGACGATAAATGATTTGGATTGCGCGTTTACTGATTCTGTTTGGGTGGATGCCCCCCCTGCAATTACCATTGATGAATTGAACATTGATAACATTAGTTGTA
>CALGJW010000245.1 GCA_937930025.1 uncultured Saprospiraceae bacterium
TTTTTGTTAGCTACGGATTTTTGTTAGCTACGGATTTTTGTTAGCTACGGATTTTTGTTAGCTGCGGATTATTTTTAGCTGCGGATTTTTGTTAGCTACGGATTTTTGTTAGCTGCGGATTTAATTTGACGCTCTCACTTAACTTTTTACTATCTTGCAAATTATGAGTAAAATAGAAATTCGTACAGTTGAGGTTGTACAATATTTGCAACCTTTAAGAGAAGGAGGATCGCTGCCTGGGCTTGTGAAAGCAGACGATGATTTCCTTTATGTGTTGAAATTTAGAGGAGCAGGACAAGGCAAAAAAGCATTAATTGCAGAGTTAATTGGCGGCCTCTTAGCGCAAGCAATCGGTTTGAAAGTACCCGAACTCGTCTTTATGAATCTCGACGATTCGTTTAGTAAAATGGAGCCAGATGAAGAGATTCAAGATTTATTAAAATTTAGTGTGGGGCTTAATTTAGGCTTGCATTTTTTATCAGGGGCGATTATCTATGACCCTTTAGTGTCTATAGCAGATTCCTTATCCGCTTCCAAAGTTGTTCTGTTGGATAGCATGATTACGAACATTGATCGAACCGTAAAAAATACCAATCTACTTAATTGGAACAAAGAGCTATGGCTCATCGATCATGGGGCGAGTTTATATTTTCATCATAATTGGAATAATTGGGAAGCACATCTTCAGCGGACTTTTCCAAGTATCAAAGATCATGTCTTATTAGAAAGAGCCAATCACTTGGAGGAAGCTGCCAAAGCCATCCAAGAAGTAATAAACCAAGACAAAATTAGGGAGATCATCTCCTTACTACCAGAAGATTGGTTGATAGACGAAACTACCTCTTTGACGACCACGGAAAGGAGAGCTGCCTATGTGGCCTTCTTAAGTAGTAAGCTAAACAAAATTGATGTACTAGTTAAAGAAGCTATCCATGCCAAATAGAACCACCTACGAATTCGCAATTATTAGATTAGTTCCAAAAGTGGAGAGAGAAGAGTTTTTGAATATAGGTGTAATCCTGTTTTCAAGACGGAAAAAATACCTTGGAATTAAATACAAAATTGATAAAACCAGAATTACTGCTTTTTCCAAAGAGGTGGACACTGATCTAATCAATACCTACTTAGAAGCATGGGAATTAATGTGCCAAGGCGCACCCAAGGGCGGACGTATTGGCGAATTGGAACAAGCCTCTAGGTTTCGGTGGTTGATTGCCTCTAGAAGTACGATTATTCAAAGTTCCAGCACCCATACAGGACTTTGTGAGGATCCTGAAAAAGTGTTGGACGATACTTTTAGGAGGTATGTTCTTTGATAATATCCTGCTATGGGGTCTTTTTATACTATAAATACCACATATCTGAAACTACACATCTTTTTGATGGGGTAAAAAAAACACTGAATTACAGTAATTATGAAAAGTGTATCAATATATAAATACAAACAAAAAATTGTACTTGTTCCTGAAAAGAGATTTAAGTCTGGATTTATAGTTTCCCAAGTGAAATTTGAAGTCATTGATTTAAGTCGTACTCGGGAGGAGATATGGAACGGTATAAGTAGATGTTTTGATTTATTTGAAGAAGTTGAATATGAATATGATAGAGATTCAAAGAAATCTAAAAACTTCAATCAAGAACTGAAAAAATCTGTAAAAGCAAAGAGCCATAAAGAATTTTGGCAAAATAGTGCTTATGCAAAGATAGTTAAGAAAGAAAAAACCTTTATTTTATACGTTTCAAACCGAGCAAAAGATTTCAAAGGGTACGAAGGTTATTATCTACACCCAAAGGAATATGCTCCTAATGATAAATCCATTTTAGAGAACATGCTTAAAGCATTGAATGAAGCTTCAGAGTAAGAAATCAAAAGAGCGGTCAAAAAGTACGGCAAGCTAAAAAATAATAAATGAAAGCATTACAATTAAGGGGAAAAGAAAAACTGATGCTGGAAGAGGTGAACAGTCCGATTCCACAAAAAGAAGAAGTAGTAATAAATATTGAAATTACAGGCATAGGAGGAAGTGAATATTTAGGATACAATAACCCAGGGATTAGGAGTTTACCGAATATAATGGGACACGGAATAAGCGGAAGGACAAAAGAAGGAATTCGGGTTGCGATTAATCCTTTGTTGGGATGTACTATCTGTGATTATTGCAACCAAAATTTGGTTCAACTATGTACAAAATGGCAGCTAATCGGCGTTCAAATCAATGGTGGATTTGCCCAACAAGTAGCTGTTCCAAAGACTACTTTAGTAGAGCTACCTGAGCACATTAGTTGGGAACAAGCTAGTTTTATAGAACCCTTTGCTAATTCCATCAATGCTTGGGAAATCGCTGCTATTCGTCCTACAGACAAAGTATTGATTATTGGTGCAGGGGGAATTGGTTTAGGAATAGCCGCCTGTGCGAAAAGGGATCAACACAAGGAAATTTACCTATTAGAAAAGTCAAGGCAAAGAAGAAAAGCAGCAGCAGAAACTGGGGCAATAACAGCGATAGAGAAAGAAAATTATTATGAGGTAGTATTTGATACCGTAGGTTCTGATGAGACGAGAAAAGAAGCCATTAAATTAATGAAGCGAAATGGTAAAAGTATCTTTTTAGGCTTTGCAACGGCACAGCAAGACGTTAATTTTTCTGAATTAATTAGAATGCAATACCACCTGATGGGGTCTTTTGTGTATTCCAAGGAGCAGTTTTCGAAGGCAATTAAGTTGGTGGAATTCACTAAAACAGAATGGGTTAAAAATTTAAGATTTGAAGAAGTGGAACCGCAATTAAGGGCATTTCTAAAAGATGATTTTAGTGTAGTTAAGGCGGCATTGAGGCCAAATAAGTAAACAGCAAGAAACGGATTGTATCCTCCATGAAATAGGAAGATTTTTGTAGCATGATAGAATCAAAACACCACTATATAATAGTTGAGAAAGTAATCAAATTTTTGAGTACGCATCAAGAACAGCAACCCTCCTTGGAGGAGATAAGTAAGCACCTTTATTTAAGCAAATTTCATCTTCAAAGATTATTTCAAGATTGGGCAGGCGTAACACCAAAGCAATTTCTACAATACTTGACCGTAGAACATGCGAAATCCTTGTTACGCATAGGGAAGAGTACCCTTGAAACTTCTTTTGAAATAGGTCTTTCGGGAAATGGACGCTTGCACGATTTATTCTTAAAGTGTGAAGCGGTATCTCCTGGAGCATTCAAAAAGAAAGGTCAAGGATTGGATATTCAATGGCAAATGATCCCTACTGCATTTGGAGAAACTTTAATCGCAGAAACGGCCAAAGGAATTTGCAAAGTTTCCTTCGCTACTAGTGGAGAAAACTTATTTGAAACAGTAGCCGCAGACTATCCCGATGCTACCTTCCATAATGCTTTGGGAGCAAATGGCGCTATGTTGAAAAAGTATTTTGATACTTGGCAAATTCCTCAACAAAAGATCAACCTTCATTTTAAAGGCACTCCTTTTCAAATCCAAGTTTGGAAAGCCTTATTACAAATACCTGCGGCTCAACTGGTGACTTATCAAGATATTGGGAATAAAATAGGGAATCCAAAGGCTGTCAGAGCGATTGGTACCGCCATCGGAAAAAATCCAATCGCCTATCTAATCCCTTGTCATCGAGTGATAAAAAGCAATGGTTTTACAGGGCAATATCGTTGGCAAGCGGAGCGGAAAAAAATCATCAATGCTTTTGAGGTAGCCAAATTTTGAGTAAAATCTTGATAAGTTTATCCAAATAGGGACACTTCTTAGCCCTGAAAGGGCGACATAGCATAGCTTGTGGCGAAGCCATAAGAACTTTTAGGACAATTTCAAAAGTTAATGGTTAGTGGTACAGAGGTGCAGCCACATCCTACCATGGTGTTGAGTAGTCATGGGACTTATGATACGCATTTACCTGAAAAATGGAGTCGGGTTAAATTTGTTATCTAGTAATAAAGATGTAAAGAATGAAACTATTCCATATTAGTGAGCATAAAGACATCGACCGCTTTATCCCTAGAAGATCAAAGCAAATGTGGGGATACAAAGACTATGTTTGGGCGATTAATGAAAAAAGGCTTCCCAATTATCTATTTCCCAGAGCTTGTCCTCGGATTTGCATAGACCATAAAGTAATTCCTTTATTACCTAAATGGGTGGACAACCAAACTGCACCCAACAAAAGAGCCGTTGTTTTTATTAGGGAAGACTGGGAAGAAGAATTTAAGTCTTGTCAGTTGTATCAATATGAATTTAATCCAACAAACTTTCAATTAATAGATGCTATTGCTGGTTATTATGTTAGTGAATGTGTGGAGTATCCGATTAGTGTGTGTAAAATAGAAAAATGCCACCAATTGCTTGCAGCAATGGAAGTTGACGTAATCATTATCAATGAGGCTGAATTGTATGAAATAAGAGCGGAATTGATTGCGAAAACGAACTCTTTTTCGATTATTAAATGGAATAATTTAAAGATGCTTTAACGGGG
>CALGJW010000246.1 GCA_937930025.1 uncultured Saprospiraceae bacterium
AACGCACAAGGCTAAACACTCCACGTCCGATCGCGGCACCGCTACAATATCTAGGCATTTGCTCACGTCCTCGCCACTAAAGAAACCGCCACAAAGCAGCTGCGGGGTCACAAAAACCAAGCTGGGCGGCTTCCGCTTGGCTCTGCGCTCAGACTTATTAACCGCTGATTTACGGCACTATGCACAATTGTAGTCTATGTCTAACTCAGACTGTAAGAACCATGAAGGGAATGGAGACTAAATCAGTTTCTGCAATGGAAACAGGAGTATCCGAAACTGAAATCGCAAATTTGTTACACAAGGATGCTGGAGTTTCAAATTCGTTTTTCGGAATTAAATGGAAGAAAAGTTTTAGCGACTATATTAGGCCTGATAAATTTCATGAAAAAGCAATTAACAAAATGGAAGATGGTGATATTTGGGCTGTTGTAGGTTATAGATCTCCTGTTTTAGATGGTAAAAATGCAATTGATCACACTTTTGTATTGCACAAAAAATTCGATAAACTTTGGACTGTTGATTCTCAAGGAAAGGAGATAATCTTCAAATCATCAGATTATCCAAAATATAGACGTTATAGATTTCTCAAAGCAGGTAAAGCCAAAGGGGGATAAATGATTATGTTAAAAAACGCAAAAAAAGCTACATTGACCTTTGCAAGGTCAATAATCAATGAAGAAATTACGATTCTGGACACAATCGAATGCAATGATGGCTGGATATTTTTTATAGATGGTTGGCTAGTCCCACGGTATGGAGTATTATATTCTTTTATGAATTGCCCTAAAATATTTGTGTATGACAAGAAGAGCAGAAGAATCGAATATGTTTGCTACTCAAAATTAAAATTTGGAAAAAATCACTCTAATACTTTTTTTGAAGCAGTTGCTATATACTTTAGGATGTATTCACAAAATCATAGTGTAGACATGAGATTTACAAAAGAGTCAGAACAACAATTGGTTCTTAAATTGTTAGATGCTGAGAATAAAAAAAAATCATTAATAGGAACTACTTTGTTTAAGTTGTCAAATCTTAAAAGATTAATATTTAATCATGGGTTTAAATAATCATTTTCAATTTTTCAGCCATTAGTAAATCAGAAACAAGTAAAAAGGTGTTCGGCATTTGCTCCCGTCCTCGCCACGCTAAAGCAGACGCCACAAAGCTGCTGCGGGGTCACAAATACCTTGCTTGGCTCTGCACTCCTTCTGCATACGTCCGATCGCGGCACCGCTCCCGACATTGTTGTCCGCTCATTTACGGCACTATCTCAAACAAGCGAGAAAGCTGCAACACATGAGCAACAAGCACTTAGCACCTAACCATTCTCCTTACTCGGGTCACAGTACATTTTTTGTACTTTTACAATCACAAACAAGAAATATGAATGTATTAAAAACCCTAATACTATACACAAGCTTTCTTCTAATAGGAAGTGCACAAAGCAACGCCCAAATTCCAAAGTTTAAAGAAGGTTTCATTATTACTAATGCCAAGGACACCCTAAAAGGCGAGGTAAAGCAGATGGCTGGATTGGCGTCGAGGTACAAGGTGCAGTTCAAAGCGGAAAAAGGGAAGACAACTTATGAGGTAGGTAGCTTATTAGGTTATCACTACAATAATATTCCCTACAAAAGAATGGAAGTTGATGGCACCTACGAATTTGTTAGAATATGCACGGAGGGAAAGATTAACCTATACAAACGCAAAACAAAAAATGAGGTTTATGGCTCCTTTGGCGGGAATCGCCCTACTCAAAAACTTACCCATTCAGAGACTTGGCTAATGCAGTTTGGCGGCCAACGATACGTTGAACTGAACGACTTCGACTACAAAAAAAGAATTGATGCCATGCTAGCTGATTACCCAGAACTATTAGCTAAATTCAAGCGAGGAAGGTACCACTTTGGAAATTTGACAGGATTCGTAATGTATTGCAATGATTTTTTCGAAAAACAAAATTCTACCGAATAATTACAACCCGCTCCACTACAACCTCCCCACAAGGCGTCGTAAACCGATAAAAATATACCCCACTCTCCAATTCCCATAGATTGACGTCATATTGCTGTCGCCCTTTCACAATTGAAGTAATTCCATGTTTAACCAATCGACCTGCCATATCCAATATCTCCCATTTAGTAACTAATTCCTCTTCGGAAGCAAGGTCCAGATAAATGTTATTACTTGTTGGAACAGGATACAAATTATAATCGTTTATGATTTCTACATGGATACTATCACGACGTACTTCACCAAATCGGGTTATTTCTAACCAATACATTCCGCTTTCAGTAATAGTTGCATAGGATTGGCTTGAACCAGTAGACCAACGATATTGATCTCCCTCTATTGGACTAATCAAGGTGTGCTCATTACAAGTACGTATATCTTCTCCTAAATCTAATTCTGGCACCTCACGAGCAACCAAGCTTACATTATCTATATAATAGCTTGCCAATTCCCAGCTAGAAGATAATGGTTCGTCTGGCAAACTATTTATAACTATAAATCGGTCATCGGCACCACGAAAGAACCTGCCTAATGTTACTGTATTAAATCCGCGATCGGCAGTAAATGTCCATGAACACTTTTTCCATAGCGTATCAGGGTATACTACTTCCTCTACATAGAAATGAGGTTCAACAAAAATATCGTGGCCGACAGAACTAGGATCCGAGTTAGAAAAATAAACTCCAAGCCCATTTGTATAAAATCGCTGTTCGTTCGCATGTGCAATATACATCGTAAAGGTATAAGTTTGCCCTATGTAAAGTGGCTCATCGAGAAAAGTTCTAGCATACTCAGGATCATCTTCTGTTGTAACATAGGTATGTAGCGCAATATATCCATCACCTGATTGAGGATACTGATACCCTAACCAATTTAGAGGAACACCAACGTGTGAGTTATTTCCAGAACCTCCACAAGGTTCATCATCAAGGGCATGCATGAAATCAGGTGTGTCTGTTGTCGGGTTTACCCAAAATGGGGTGCGCTCCAGATTATCTCTACATCCGTAAAATGAAGTATATTCTTCAAAGTCTCCATTCTTAATCAAGTTTACATCCTGTCCAAATACAGCACAAGATAAAGCAACTCCGATGCAGGAAAGATAAAAACGAATCATTCTATAGTACTTTGGTATATACGCAATATACAGCTTTCTAACCATATCGCACTCCCAAATGAAAGAAAATGTAACTGTTCAAAAACCACTTCGAAGTAATAACTTCAAAGTGGTTTGAAATACAATAAACAAATTAGTTTACAATATAATCTACGGCCTTCTGTGCATCCTTCGCAACTTGAAAGATAAAACGTTTATTCTCTTTCAAGACCTTCAACCAACCATTGATATACAAGGCATTATTTTCTATAAGTACCTTCCGGTCAATACTAGTAAGCCCACACAAATAAGAAGCACCAAGTTCCGCCACAAGTTCTTCAGCCGAGTATTGATAAGACTTGCGATCCACATTCAAATCAATAATACTTTTACGGCCTAATCGCTTCTTGTGGCCAGTAGAATGGATTACTTCATGAAAAAGAGAGTTGTAGTACGCTTCAGAAGAATCAAAATGCTCTATCGGTGGCATGTTAATCCGATCAAGCAATGGCTCATAAAAGCATCTACTGGCATTGATAGAGACATAATCTGGTGGATTAGGCATGCCTAGAATTAATTCTTCACAGCGTTCTATTTTCTCATTGTCCTTCAATTGAACTTCAGGATAATGAAAATCAATTCCTTCAATCTGTTCAGTCGCAAACACATAAAAGTACTTCAAAAAATTGATGGTAAATTCTCCTATACACTTTATGATAGAATTGGGAGAGTTATAGAGTCTGGAGTATACAATAGTGCCACTTCAGCCTCAGGAACTCCTTATACATTTGACACTAGGTTTTTAAATAATACGACGACGAGAAGTATTTTGGACAACGCGGAAATACTGGATGTAGATCGAAGAGAAGAACAATCATACATTTTCTATGATCGACCAGCAACAGGCTTATTCGGTGCTCGTCAGCAACATTATGTAATGGGTAAAATATCCAAAACTTGGAATGACAATAATACCATGTGGTATAGCTATAATGAATTAGGCCAAATAACCTGGATGGCCCAACAACTAGATGGTTTACCAGAGATCAAATACACCGATTTCAAGTATGATTTCCAAGGAAATATAACCAAAGTAGCGTATCAGCAAAATAAGAGCGATGAATTTACTCATCGGTTTACTTACAATGATCATGGGCAATTGTTGCGTGTTGAAACTAATGCCCAAAATACCCCACCCAAAATACAGGCAGAATACGAATATTATGTAGATGGATCGCTTAAAAAGACGATCATCGATGAAGGACTTCAAGAGAATGATTATGTCTATACGCTGCAAGGTTGGTTGAAAGCGGTAAATGCTGACGAGTTGAAATTGGGTAGCCCAACAAACAACAAGCTTTTTAGCATGTGCCTGGAGTATTTTGATGGAGATTATTTGGCTGCCAATGGCCTTAACCTTTCTGCCAATACCAATAATACACAACAGAGCCATTCTGGTCAGATCATGGCCCAACGTTGGAAATCAATTGCAGGTGGAAATACTGGCCATTTTGCAAGTCGATACAACTATAATCACAGAAATGAACTCATCTCTGCTGATTTTGGGACTATGGTTCCTTTAGATTTTGGAGGATCAACAATTGCTGGGTGGGATTTTTTCTTATCTCCAGATTATAAGGTTAACAATCTTACCTATGATGATAATGGTAATATTCTCTCCCTTGATAGAGATGCCTATGGGAACGATCGTGAAATGGATCGATTAGATTACAATTATAAGCCAGGTACAAATCAACTAAATTACATTGATGATTTGAGTGCTGGTAATACCGACTTTAAAGACCTAAAGAAACACCTAGATACGGATAATTATATTTATGACGCTCTAGGTCAATTAATAGAAGACAAATCCGAAAACCTAAA
This sequence comes from uncultured Saprospiraceae bacterium, assembly GCA_937930025.1. Classification (GTDB taxonomy): domain Bacteria; phylum Bacteroidota; class Bacteroidia; order Chitinophagales; family Saprospiraceae; genus JABDJM01. The sequence continues at coordinate 4,997 of CALGJW010000246.1, forward strand.
AATAAAGTATACCTCTTCAGGTTTAGTGGATGAAGTTTATGAACTAAACACCAATCGAATAAAATCTAAATATTTTTATGGCCCAGACGGTAAAAGAGTTCATAAAAAACAATATATTTATCCTTCTGGTCTTGGGATTCCTGACATCAAGGACACCTGGTATCTGCGCAACGGCGCTAGTATCACCAGTATTTATGAAAAGCTGGAAACTCCAACAGAGGTTACCTCAATTGCTCAAACAGAATTACCAATTTATGGTAGTGGTCGAATTGGTGTTGCCTATCGTAGTAGTTCATTGGACTATCATTATGAGTTATCAGATCATTTAGGAAATGTACGAGTAACTTTTAAAAAGAATGCTAGCTCTGGATCAGCTGAAGTCTTGAGTTATGCAGACTACTATCCGTTTGGATGGCAGATGCCTGGCAGAAACTCCAATATGAATGGCTATCGTTTTGGGTATCAGGGGCAGTTTGCCGAGGTAGATGAAGAGACAGGGTGGAATAGCTTTGAACTACGTTCTTATGACGGTCGAGTTGGGAGATGGATGACTATTGATCCTTATCGGCAGTATCATAGTCCTTATTTGAGTATGGGGAATAATCCAGTGAGCCAAATTGACCCGGATGGAGGGTTCGCTTTTGAGCCACCAGTTAATGGTTTGGCTTTTTTTAAAGATGATACGGGGATGTATTATTGGAATGAAGAAAATCAAAATTATGACCATTACTATTTTGATAGTAAAGGAGATCATCATATTTCTACTTATGTAGCCAATGAGTTTAAAAAACCAGTAGGTAATTATATTGTAGAATTCAATCTTGACGATAGTTTTAAAAGAGATTATTTTGACGGAAACAATACAATTCCTATTGCAAGTTTTTTAAAAGATGAATTAACAGCAAGAGGACCGATAGAATACATTTATGTAGATGATCCCAAGTATCCTGGGGTAAACATTATATACTCTAAGAATATGATTGGTGCAATAACACTTGGGAATACAATATTTACCAACACTAAATACTACAAAATACTTGCTCATGAATATGGGCATTATTTAGACTTTAAATATCATTTTAAGTTTAATCAAAGTGCATATTTGAAGAAAATTGGGCTCCCAAGTTTTTCTAGTGCAACAAAATCATTTTTTGATAGTAGTCATTATCACCGCAATACAACTTCTGAACAGAGGGCTGATATTTTGGGGGGTGCATTTTTTAAAATCAGCCTGCCATGATAAAAAAAAGCATATTTTTATTCTCGTTATTGTTCTTATTGTTTAGCTGTGATCCTACAGATGATCGAATTACAATTGAAAACAACTCGAATCAAGTGATTTACATTAGATTTTTGTTTGATAGTGAGCTTGAAGAAAATATTGGAGGAATGCATAGTATTTATAAAAAAATTAACTCTGGAGTAACAGAACGAATAAAATTAATATATACCTGGGAGAGTACGTTTGATCTTCATGGCTCGAATAGCCGTCTCAATTTGATAGTTATTCCCAATTCGAAAATTCAATTCATAGAAACCAAGCAAGATGATTTGAAGTGGTGGGAACAGTTAAAGTCAGAGAAGTACTACGTTAAAAGCTATACGCTGGAAGATCTCCAAAAGAATTGGGAAATAAAGTTCCCTGATGATGGATTCGAATTGAGCGAACCAAACACATATTAGTTATAAGGTGTTCAGTCTATGCTCCATTCGCTGGCAGCTAACGCGCAAGGCTAAACACTCCACGCCTGATCTAAGCACCGCTGCAATCTAGGTATTTGCTCACGTCCTCGCCACGCTAAAGGAGCCACCACAAAGCAGTTGCGAGGTCGCAAATACCTTGGTTGGGCTCTGTGCTCACTTATAAGATAAAGAATTATTAAATTAAATATTGGTATTTTAAAGGCAGTCTAATGAAAACTTTTCCCTTCCTAATTTTCTTAACATTCTCCTTAGGTATTGGGCAACATCTAAATGCCCAAAAATTTACATTCCAGGAAGGCTACATTATCCCTAATAATAATGACACCATTTGGGGTGAAGTAGAAGATGATAGGTTAAGCTCAAGTGTTATTGTTGTTTTTAGAAATAGTAATGGTGGTGTTTTCTCAATACCAATTGAAGAATTAAGAGGATTTCGATGTGGTAATGACACTTATGCTAGGATGAAAAATAAGAAAAAACATGAATTTGTAAAAATCTGTGCTACTGGAAAGATTTTTTTATACGAAAGTATACGAACAGAATATTCAGCAGATCATAGAAGTTATACAATTACCACTTGGTTCATGCGATTTGAAGGGGAAACTGAATTAATAAAGATTAAAAAATACGATTTCAAGGCTAGTGTTAGGTCTATATTTTCTGATACACCTAAACTATTAGAATTGTTTAATCAGGGAAAATATACGCATAAAGACTTCCCAGATTTCATAAAACGCTGCAACGAATACTACCAAGAACAATCCCAAGGAACTACCGAATAAATACTATCCGCTCCACTACAACCTCCCCACAAGGCGTCGTAAACCGATAAAAATATACCCCACTCTCCAACTCCCATAGATTGACGTCATATTGCTGTCGCCCTTTCACAATTGAAGTATTTACATAAACCGATTTTCAAATTCCTCTCAAAAATCGTCCTAAACCATTCACAATCAGGAAAAAAAATAAAAAAAACTGCTGTTTTCAAAATAAAAACAGCAACTATTTAAGATAGCCACTCCATGCAATAATCAAATTCAAATCACAAGGAGGTGGAATGGTTGTTGATGTATTTGTTATTAGCTTATTTGTTAGTGATTTTGATTTTC
>CALGJW010000247.1 GCA_937930025.1 uncultured Saprospiraceae bacterium
ACGATGGAATAGAAGGAGCTCCTTCATTGGGATCTAATAACGCACCATCTTACTTAGAAGATTGCCATATATTGTTTCCACCAACCATTGATGTTGTTTCCAACGCCACCTATCCTGTCGCCTCAAAGCCATTTATAGACATGGACATTCCCTTTTTGCAAAACGAATGCAGTTTCAACAATGCTTATGAAGTTTCGATTTATAAACCAACACACGAATTCGCAACAAGTACTAATTCCTACACCGCAGGGCAATTAATCCCAGTTCATGGAATTCCAGTATTTGAGGAGATAAATTACACCTATTTTACATTATCTCCTATCTGTACTCCTGGTAATTACACGCTTATTATTAGCAGAATTGAAACCCCTGCACTACCCAACCCATATGCAGCTGGTGGTTCTGGAGGAAATGACCCCATAGAAGTCATTTGCGCAACTTCTGTAGACGTTGGAACCATTCACCCCAATTGCTTACCCGTTGTTGTATACACCTACGATTACATCGATTGTCTTTATAATGATAGCAATGGATTGAGAATTGGTACAACAGATAATACTGACTTTTGGGATAATTTACCCAAGCAAAAAAACATAGCGCTAGACTTGGAAATTTCCGAGCAGCCGCTCTTATATCCAAATCCTGTAACGCATAATTCCAAGTTGTACTTTCCAGATGATTTCACCGATACTTCTGTCCATATCAAATTGATGGACGTAAGTGGGAATGTCATCTTTCACAAAAGAGCAATCAATATCGAAGATGGTCATTACGAGCTTAACATGATGAGCAGCCAATTGAAAGGGATCTACTTCTTGCTCATTGAAGAAGCACATTCTGGCAAAACTCATTCTATTCGGTTACTGAAATAATATAGGGTAATCTCAGCTTCTACTTTCATGCCTCAATCCACATTGAGCCTGGATAGCTATGCCCTTAAACCACATAAAATTACTCATGTAGAATTGCTTGAAGCTAATATACGCTCAAGCAATCCCTAAAACCTTTGTAAAATGATAAACCCTAAATTAGTTCATTTTTTGACGGGTATGTTACTATTCTTTATCCTACCCAGTTCGCTTGATGCTCAATTGTTAAACTGTAACACCCAGGGCAGGTATAAAGAAAAACTGATCAACCTACCAATTAAAAACCTCAACTACAAGGAGGCCAACTATACTTATGCTAAAGTAACACCCGACGATTTTTGGAATGGGGGTGTTGGACTTGATGGGATAAAGGACGAGAACATTTGCTTTGATCCAGATTATGCAGTAACCGTTCAAAATGGAGAAAATCATTTAAAAATGAAAGTGATGTATCCACTCTGGGACGTTTGCTCAAACAGAGGATTAGTGATTTTTGTTCACGGATCAGGTTATTTGCACACGAAGTCTACCAACGAATTGGTAAAGGGCTTTGCACTTGATTATGTGCAACGAGGTTATGTGGTCGCCATGATAAACTATAGAAAAGGTTGGGACATTTCAGCGGCCTCCTTTGAAAACGGCGACATTGTTAATGCCCCTTTCGGGAATACCCCACCAAGTAATTCTTGCGATTGTGAAGATGATTGTGATCCATTTTCTTTTATGAAAGCCACTTATCGAATGGTTCAAGATGTCCGTGCCGCGCACCGTAAATTATTAAACCTTAAAAACCAACTAAAAATTGATCCTGACAAGGTATTTTATTATGGGATTAGCACAGGTGCGGTAGCTGCTATACATGCCGGTTTTGCACACGATGACCTTCCAGCATATACCAATTCGGCCAATGAAAGTTTAGCGTTTCTACTAGGAGGAATTGATGCGATTGGTGATCCGGTAACCAATGGTGCCCCTTTTAAAATTGCAGGTGTTTCCACCTTAGCTGGCGGTATTCATAATCTATCGTGGATTGAGTCTTCAGACAATACGCCCGTTTTTATGTCCCACGGAACAGAGGATGAAGCAGTTGATTTTTGTATGGGAAATATAGCGCGCTTACAATTCAACTCCCACCCACAAACACCTTACTTAACCTTGTATGGAGGCGGCTCGGTTTTCAACCACATCAAGAATTTAAACGCAAGCAACACAAAAGCTATTTTAAGTAGTTTTACGAATGGTACGCACGCTTTAATTGGAAAGGCAAAACTAGACGAAATCAACATGCAGTTGGCAACAGGCATCATCACCACAAAACAAGAATTAACAGCGGCACAAATCGCGGCCATCGATTGCAATTGTAATGAATTGGATTCTGACCTAGAGATATTCAACTTCAATCAAAGCGTGCATAGTGCTTTTGCCGAGGCCATCATCAAAGGAAACTTTACCACCTGGCCAAACCTCGAACTGAACATTCCTAACCTTGACCAGGCAAACGTTTCTTGTAGTTCTGTCCTCAATCTTACGGAAGACCCTTGTCCTTCAGTAGGCACAGGGAGTAAACTTGCTCAACAATCTGATTTCACGGAGAAGGTGTCCAACTTCATCTTATACCCCAATCCTATATCAGGAGATCAACTAAGTTTTTCGATTGAAGCAGTAACTGCACAAAAGGCTTGGATAACCATATATTCTATGGACGGCAAAAAACAACTAGATCAATTCATTCCATTAGAAGTTGGTAAAAATATAGGCCGAATAGAAACGACTTCCTTACAAAAAGGTTTGCTAAAAGCGGTGCTTATTTTTGAGAATGGTGATCGGATTACTCAATCATTGTTAGTGTTATAACACCCTATTACAACCAAAAATCCAGCTCGGATTATGTATTAGGAAGTTCCTATTGAACGCTTAATGCTAATCCGAGTTTTTTTTACCCCTTGCAGCGTATTGATTTTTTCAGGACTATGATTATAATTCACCTATTGTGCTTGCGAATTATCTTCTAGCAATCAATCATTTACCCAAGGACGAATTGTTTTTATTTGAAATTTTGTGGATATTGTTTATGTTTCGGGTACAAACAAGCTGCACCAATAAAAAAATCAAATGAAAAGAATAATTGTTGTATTGATTACTTTCTACTTTTCAGCAAGTAGCTTTGGCCAAAGTGGTAAACTATTTGAAAATAAGGTGATGAAATTTTCGATAGAACAAGATTCAGATACAATAGAGTTTGTTGTAGTTGATACTTCATTAATAGAGGCCAAGCCTATTTTTTTATGGTGTCAAGGTTCTTTACCCATTCCTCTTTTTTTCGAACTTGGAAGTTACGGAAACATCTTTTTCGGAGGTGGAGTATCCAACTTCGATTACTCCCAAATTGTAAATGAATATCATTTGGTGGTCATCTCTATGCCTAAAACACCAATGTTAGTTTCGAAAAAGAATCTTAATAGCAGCTCTCTTTATATTCCAAACCCGAAAGAACAGAACAAACTTTCCACTGAATTTATAAAAGCTGATTATTTAGAAAACTATGTAAATAGGGCGGAAATTGTTTTAAACTTTCTAGGAGAACAAAGCTGGGTAAGTAATGAAAAATTGGTGGTTGCTGGACACTCGCAAGGGACAAAGGTTGCCACAAAAATCGCTTCGAGAAATAAGCATATTACTTCGATAGGTCTCTTTGGCGCTAATCCTTTTGGTAGAATTGATCAAATGATTAGGCAAGCACGGTTAGATGCTCAAATGGGGAAGATAAGTTGGGAAGAAGCAGACTCAACAATGAATAGATTTTATACACTTTATGAGGATGCAAATAATCAAGACTCCCTAAAACAAAATCCGAGTTTGAAAGCATGGAAAACATTTTCAGAAACTTATTACGATGATTGGTTGATGTTAGATATTCCAATTTACCTTGCCTATGGAACTGAAGATATAGTAGCGGATTTATGTGATTTAATTCCTTTATTTTTTATTGAAAAGGGAAAGACTAATCTTACCTTAAAAAGATATATAGGTTTGGAGCATAATTTTTCTGAAGTTGATAAAGAAGGAAGAGTAATTCATGAGAAAAATCATTGGGAAGAAGTGATGAATGAATTTATAAATTGGATAGATTAACGAATCCGTCCGTCCAACCACATGTCCATCTCCTTGACCCAATCTCTAGGCAGTAGCAGGATCGTTGCAGGCAATTCAAAAAAACGCCATCCGATTAAAAATTTGAATTTATTAAAGCTTTTTGTATATTCGTAAGCAGTTACGTATACAACAACATACCTATAATGGATTTTGATAAAATCGGAGAAATGGCACTCGGCAGTAGATTGAGAGCTCTAAGTAATAAAGTTACAGAGGATGCTGAACGAATATACAGCCTTTATGATGTAGAACTCAAACCAAAATGGTTTCCAGTGTTTTACTTTTTGTCGAATCAGGTAAAAGGAGCAGCCATTACATTAATAGCAAAGGAAATTGGACATTCCCATCCATCTGTTATTAAAATCGTCCGAGAAATGTCAAAACAAGAGCTGGTTTTGTAGAAAAAAGATGCTTTAGATGGGCGAAAAAATAATATTTTATTGACTCAAAAAGGAATAGATATATCCATAAAAATACAGGAACAATATACTGACATTGAAAGTGCTATGAAAAAGACATTAAGACAGACCAAGCACAATCTTTGGCTAGCCATTCAAGAGTTTGAGTACTTGCTTGATGAGAAGTCTCTTTTTGCCAGAGTTTTAGAAGAAAAGAAAGTTAGGGAATCATCAACAATTGAGATTTTAGAATATTTACCAGAACATCATAGTGCCTTTCAGGAGTTGAATGAAGAGTGGATTACCACATATTTCAAATTAGAAGATGCGGATAGAAAAGCATTGGACAATCCCAAAGATTACATTTTAGACAAGGGCGGTGCAATTCTAGTAGCTGTTCAAGATAATACGGTCCTGGGTGTTTGCGCTTTGTTGAGAATGAACGACGAAAAGTATGATTTTGAACTGGCTAAAATGGCTGTTTCACCAAAAGCACAAGGTAAAGGAATTGGATATCTATTAGGTACCTCTATCATTGAAAAAGCAAGAGCATTAAAAGCCTCCAACTTGTATCTTGAAAGTAACACCATCTTAAAACCAGCCATATCACTATACGAGAAACTTGGATTTAAAAAGATTGCCGGCCATTATACTCCTTATGAAAGATGCAATATCCAAATGGAACTTAAACTAAAATAATCTAAAATGGAATTTGAAAATAAAATTGCTATTGTTCTCAAGAATGATTTAATGGACTGGCAGAAATTGAATGTAGCAGCATTTTTGGCTAGTTCAATAGCTATACAATTTCCGGAAACTCATGGAGCAAAATTTGTTAATGCTTCACAATCAGAATACCTTCCTTTTATAAAACAACCTATATTTATTTACAAAGCTAATGACAAAGCTCAAATTGATAGAGCATTCTTAAGAGCAAAACAACGAGAATTAAATATTGGAATATACACGAATCCACTTTTCGCAACGAAAAACGAAGCTGAAAACCATTTGGTAATCGCAAAATCAACAGACGAAAATCAAGATTTAGTTGGAATTATCGTTTATGGTGATAATAGAAAAGTAAATAAAGCTTTGGATGGACTCAAATTCCATGGATAGAAACTACCTACAGTTGAGTAGACAGCCTCCCCAGATAAACTGTGCTCTCCTCTTGTTCGCCAGCCCTGTCTGACTACCGTACTGCTCCCTTCTGTGGTACTCCTTCTCTACGTTTCACTAGTTTACCGTTGATTTGCGAGCCGTCAAACAAAAATTAATACAACACCTCAATTCTGCTATTTTTAGTATTCTATGATAGGAATACCCACGTCCTTCAGGCTGGGGCCTAGAAAATAGGCTTTAGCCCTGAGATCCATACTCCTAATAGTAAAGGCTTCTCCCTATTTACACCATCAGCCGTCAATCCATCCACCAACCCAAATTTAACAACACTACGAATACCTGTCCTACGTCCAACAGTAGCAGTAGCAGTAGCAGTAAAGGTGGCAACTAATCTGTTAAGCGCTGGTAGGTACCTTATTCAAATTAGAAATGAACAAGAAATCATTTACTCCGAAAAACTTATCAAAGAATAGGGATATTGTAACTACTCAACTCCGCCAGAGGTATGCCTCCCCCCCTAGTTAGATGATTTAAGAAAAATCCTAGAAAGGTTGAAACAAATGAAAAATGCACAATAACAATGGGAGACTGGAGAACGCCGTGGTTGTCCCAGCAAAACAACTATTCAACTGTCAACGAAGCACTTAGGGAATAGATTTCTTTTGTTATCTACTATTTTGGTTTAGTTTTTTTGTAAATTTATAGATGACTAACATTAATTTTTTATTTAAGACCCAAATGATGCGCAAATTCGCTGCATTCCTATTTTTTATAGTTGCGATTGCTATTCATATTCATGCCCAAACTACAATTTGTTTGGAGCCAACCCAAGATGCTTATTTACAAGGAACTACCAATTTCAACACCACAGAGTTAAGAGTGGAGGTCGGCAATAGAATTACCTACTTAATGTATGATCTTAGCAACATCACAGGTACTGTAGTAAGTGCAGAACTGAAGATGACCGTAAATACGGATGCTGGAACTGGTCGAATCACCATTCAGAAAGGAGCAACTAACAACTGGACAGAAGGAAACCTCAGCAATGCCAATAAGCCAGCAGCAGCTGGAGCATTAGGAGAACTTACACAAGCAAATTTCCAAACGAATACAACCTATACCTGGCCATTAAATGGAGTTCTCCCTGGAGGGAATTTCTCCATGATCTTGACACAAACAACGGGTAATGATGTTTCTTTCCGATCTCAAGAGCACAGTATTGCGGCCACTCGACCAACACTTTGCTTGACGATTCAATCCTCGCAACCGACCGACCAAACCGTAGAATGTGCTATCCAATTTTTATTGGAGGGAAGCTATGACGGACAAAACGGTATGCGGAACAGCCTACAAAATCTAAATCTACTACCTTCCGGTCAACCTTACAATGTAGATCCCTGGAACTACGACGGTGCGGAAGGTGCTGGTTGGACTGCTGCGGACTACCCAACAGGATCAATAGACTGGGCACTTATCAGCCTGCGAACGTCTCCTCTTGCTTCTGATGAAGTATGGAAGGGGGCAGTGGTTCTATTGAACGATGGTACTACACACGAGAACATTTCTGTAGATATGGATGCCTCAATTAATGAGTTGTACCTTATGGTGGAGCATCGAAATCACCTTCCGGCAATGACCCCAAATCCAATCCCAATTGTCAATGGTACGATCTCCTACGACTTCACACAAGCAGACAGCTATTCGAATGGAGTTGGGCAAGGCCAAAAACAGATTGGTGGAAAATGGTTGTTGTTTGCAGCAAATGCCGATCAATCCCTAGAAACTGGCTACGAAATTACCGGTGCAGACAATATCCTCTGGTTAAACAACAATGGATTACCCGGCATCTATCTCCCTGAAGATTTTAACATGGACGGCGATGTAACTGGTGCAGATAAAGTACTGTGGTCCTACAATAATGGTATTTTTTCAAGTATACCAAAGTCTACACCGATAACAGGTTGCTTTGCAAGTAGTATTGAAGAGGTTCGCCAATGTTTAGAGAGTGGCAATAATGCGATTTTAACTCAAGACATAACGGTTGACAATAATGACTGCGATGGTTATGCAGTACTAAATTTGAACGGAATTTCTGGCGTTGGTATTTACGGTCAAGGGTTCAGAATTCTTAGAACAGGTGGTCAAGCACAATGTTCGCTTGTTAGAGGGAACGGAACTACAAATGGATTCTTTTCAGACAATGTTGTTTGGGAAGAGGTTCCAGGGCCAGAGGTTCCAGGGGTAAATACCTACCGACACATGATTCACTTTGTCAACTCTAGTGATATTTGCTTCACGGGTAGCGAAGTGGCGCACTCTTGGGGCTACGCAATTTATATGAATGGTGTCGACAGCTTTAAGTTTACAAGCTCCATACTGCACAACTCTGGCGGTCTGGGTTTGTATATCGGTCACACCACAAACCCAACGACAAATTACGAGATTAGTAATAATTCGTTTTATAATAACACAACAAACGCGCTGGCAATTTTAGGCGGAACGAATGGCTTAGTCGATAATAACATTTTTGACAATAATCATTTGCTAGGAATCTTTCCAGTTGCTCCTCAATACGGGACGGGCTATACAGGCGGTGGTCAAGTTTATATCGCCATGGCAAACGGCCTTGATTTTGTTAACAATACCATTCAAAATGGATCGTGCTCAAACTGTGTAACCGCTGGTATTTTTGTTAATCCCGTTACAGGTCTTGAACTCGGATTACCAAATCAAGGGTTGACCATTACCAACACGATGATTGATAACAACACCATTGTCAACAATACGGCTTGGGGAGTGCACTTAAACGCTAACGCTACGCTGAATAATACAACTCAATTTTGCAACAACACCATCACAGGTAATGGCGTTCAGCTAGGTGGATTATCGGGTGCAATTTACAAGCCTTAAATCGTACAAGGAAGGACGTTGAAACAGCAAGTAAAAGATGGGTGAAGAATCATTTTTAGAAACATTGTAGCGACTATAATGGTTAAACACAATTACATCGCCACCCCCCGTCCACCTTTTCAGAATCGTTCAGTAATCCAATTCTGCGAAGAATAGCAAGATTGCCAAGCTGTATTATTAATTACTGCAGACCTTTGTTATTCAATTACACAAAATTGTTTGCGATTATTTTTAAAGAACTTGAAATAGATTCTTTAATAATGTATGGTCTTAATCAATAGAATTGAGATGGAGTTAAAATCCAGAAATTCACCTTCAATTTGCAAAAATCTATTCCTCCTCCTTCTTTCTAAAATCAGGATTAAACACCACAGCAAATTGTAAATAATTCTTCCCAAAACTATTCAATCGCTGATACAAATAACCAAGTTGCACTTGAGTCGTTTTGTTGATCTGATACCCCACACTTCCATACAGTCGATTGCGATCAAAAAAGACATCGGTCGTATTCATAAACAATTCGTTATAAACACCCAGGAATACGGTTTTAGGGCTTATGGTTGGATTGTTTAACGGCAAAAAGAGCATTAGACGATACCGAATTCGATTTTTATAATTGGAATTTACCCAACGCTGCTCTAACCGATACCGGTGCTCAAATTTGAGCCGGCTGATCTTGTTGGTTAAAATCAACTGTTGAAAAATTCGGTGCTCCTTGGATTCCGGGCCTTTTTGATCCGTGTCAAAATCGTGAGAGGCGACATATCCATAACCAAGCGTCAGCACGCCATTTCCTTTTAAATGATAATTCACTCCAGTTCTTAAGAGCAATTGTTCAATATTTATCGGTTCTACCGTATGATTTCGATATTGAATCTCAGAGTGAATACTCCAATCATCGGTAATTCTGTTGGTCCCAAAATACATCAGCCAGTTTCCAAACTCCTTATTATTTTGAGCGAACAATTGACTAGTTAACAAAAGACTAACAAATACCAATAAGAAGAACTTGAGTTTTTTATTCATTACTGTGTTTTTAAAACTAAAAATTAGGCTGCGTGTATCATTCATAGGGAAAAAAAATCCCTTCTGAATAATACACGCAAACCTATAAAATATTTCCCAACCTTCAAATACAAGAGCTAGGGAATTCTGAGAAAAGAACAATTTTATAAGAAACTAACGGAACCAGATTTCACATCATACATGGCGCCAACGATATCAATTTCTCCTTGCTCAAGCAGCTCATTTAAGACCGGACTTCCTGTTTTAATGTTTGCAATGGTTCGCGTCACGTTTTCCACCGCTACTCGATTCACGAAATCAATATTAGAAGAGTTTCGCTCCTCCCCTTCTTCCGTTTTCACGGCATTGACGGCTGGCATAATTTTATCAAGCATTTGCGTCAAATTGCCCAGTTTCGCATGGTCACAGGCTCCTTTTACCGCTCCGCAGGAGGTGTGGCCCATGATCACTATAACCTTCGATCCTGCTAGTTTACAAGCAAATTCTAAACTGCCTAAAATATCTTCGTTGATGAAATTTCCTGCTATCCGAGCATTAAAAACATCTCCAATCCCTTGGTCAAAAATGACTTCTGTTGGAATTCTAGAGTCAATACAACTGACAATCGCAGCAAAAGGATATTGACCACCAGCAGTATCTTTTACTTGCTCGTGTAGATTTCTATTTATAGGATTGTTATTGACAAATCGATGGTTGCCTTCTTTCAGCAAATCAACTGCAGTTTTGGCATTAATTCCTGCTTGTGATGCTGCGGTCTGTGTTTTTTGGTTTAAACTTGTTAATTCACTCATTATTATTATGTTTAATTTAATGTTATTGTTAATTCAATTGAAGTAGGAATCGGACAGTTAATAAAGAACTTCTTTTTCCTCCTTGGTTTCCTTGGATAATAGATTGTTTGCCAGGGCGTGCTCTACTTCTTTTATCTGATTACTAACCCCTTTTCGTTCGCGCTCAATGATCGTTAGATCAATATCCCGGTATTTCGCATTTATTTCAAATTCTTCAATGATCTCCACGACATCAAAGTCAATGTTTATTGATTTAGAAGCGTCAATGATCACCGTTGAGCCGTCAGGAATCTGAGTTAAAGTACGCTGAATGCTCGCCTTGTTAATGAAGGTAACGTCCTCTGCCAACGCTAGGCGAATAACACCATCTTTGAGGTCTTTTTCTTTTTCGAATAGAAAGGGTTTTTTGTAATTATTATACAGGACATAAAAGATGGCGACGACCAATCCCATTACGATTCCCATCAATAAATCCGTTAAAACAATTCCTACAATTGTTACCATAAATGGAATAAAATGCGACTTTCCTTGATGATACATTTGCTTAAACAACGCCGGTTTTGCTAACTTATATCCTACTAAGAATAAAATAGCTGCCAAACTTGCCAACGGGATTAAGTTCAATAGAAATGGAATCGCCATTGCAGAGGCCAGCAATATAAATCCGTGAAAAATAGCCGCCATCTTCGTTCGTCCTCCAGACTGAATGTTCGTTGAACTTCTTACGATAACTTGCGTAATAGGTAATCCTCCAATCAATCCAGAAACGATATTGGCAACTCCTTGAGCTTTCAGCTCTCTGTTTGCAGGAGAAACTCGTTTGTAGGGATCTAATTTATCAGTAGCTTCCAGGCATAATAAGGTCTCTAAACTGGCAACCACGGCAAGGGTCATACCTGTAATCCAAACTGCTGGATTGGTTATGCTGGTGAAGTCAGGAAACATAAATTGGTCAAAAAAGCCACCGATGGTTTCTGGTACCGGTATCTTGACAACTTGTTCGGCGGTGAGCGCAAATCCTGACATGTTTTGGAAAATTAAATTTAATATAATGCCCAAGGCTACCACCACTAAAGGACCTTGAACAAGTTGGAACAACTTGATTTTCTTCATAAATTTTTGTTCCCATAATATTAAAACAAGCAGAGACAACACTGTAATAGCGATCGCTCCCGCGCTCAACGCTTCAAACATATAAAATAGCTCCGAAAACGTATTGTGCCCGTCTGGTTGTGCGAAGGATAAACTGCCTTCATAATCCTTATCATAGCCTACAGAATGAGGTATCTGTTTTAAAATAATAATAATTCCAATTCCCGAAAGCATCCCCTTGATGACAGAAGACGGGAAATAATAACCGATGATTCCTGCTTTCGCAAAACCTAATAGTAATTGAAAAATACCACCAATCACTACTGCTAACAAGAATACTTCAAAAGCGCCCAATTCATTAATAGCTGTTAAAACAATAACCGCCAATCCGGCAGCTGGACCACTTACTCCTAACTGAGAACCACTTAAGGCGCCAGCAATGATACCACCAACAATACCTGCTATTATTCCAGAAAATAAAGGAGCGCCCGATGCAAGTGCGATACCTAAACATAAAGGAACCGCTACTAGGAATACAATCAGTGATGCTGGTAAATCATACCTTAAATTCTTGAATAAACCGTTTTTCTCTGGATTCATTTTGATAAATTTTAAATGTTGACAATAGACTCCTAGGGCAAGCCATTAAGGCATTGCAGCTCTTGCTATCGTAAACTTTTGTTAAACAAATATATTTCAGTGATCCTTTTTCTTAAATCACCATTTCATGAGTGCAAACATAATTACTATTTTCCATAATAGCAATACTATTACAAATAAAATTAAAACTTTTTACCAAGTAGTTAAACTTTCACTTAAAAACACGTACTTTTGTATAAAAGAAAATCCTATTATGGCCATCAGTATAAAAATTAGTCTGAACGATAAATTATACTTAAGAGATCCACAAGGAACGGCTCTAGGCCAAAAAATAATAAAGGAAAGTATCGTTCTAATCGATGAAATTGGCTTCGAAAGCTTCAATTTTAAAAAAGTTGCCAAAGCCATGACCTCCACAGAGGCCTCGGTTTATCGTTATTTTGAGAACAAACATTATCTATTGATCTACCTTGTTTCCTGGTATTGGGAATGGGTCAACTACTTGATCGACATTCATGTTATGAATATCCCCGATCCGAAAAAAAGGTTGAAGATTATTATCCAAACGTTT
>CALGJW010000248.1 GCA_937930025.1 uncultured Saprospiraceae bacterium
ACCGTTTTCAAAAACTAAAAATGAATCCTTTTTAGCTTCAAACGTTCCCATGCCTCCTGGAAAATATTCGTCGCCCGTTACATAAGTTAAAATTTCTGCAGCTGCTCGAGAGAAAGTTGAATGTCCAGATACATATCCAGAAAATGGAGGCGTGATGAAAGAAGGACGCTGATAAGGCCACCAATCTCCGGCTAAAATCCAATCCACCCCCGCCACATCGATTTCAGGGTCTACTATGTAGTCCGGCCCTTTCCAGGTTTTAACTTTTATCTGTCCAACTAAGTCTATATCAGGAAAATCTAAATCACCAGGTTCAATTAATTCGATTACTCCAGGTATTAAACGAATGCCATCAATGTGATAATTTGGTAAATTGGGATCGCTCGATTGCCCTTTGTCTGCCATATAGCGTATAGCCGAAATCGGCCTTATATAATCATAGTATCCTTTTAAGCTCCAAGCGGCAATCGCTGCGTCATGCAAGGCGCCGCCAAGCATAAAGTATGTTTTAACTTCATATTCAAGCGGTTCAAGTTCTTCGCCACCTGCAAAGTTTCTTGTAAATTCAGGTTGCTGCATCACGTAATTAGCGATAGTATACCAATGTCCTGGGGGAGTTTCAGAATCGGGACCATCTGCCCAAAACTCAGCCAATACTCTTGCGTAATCTCCTCGCGATACGATCTGTGGTTCATAGGGAAGCATGCTTGTGGGATTAATCAATCGTCCTTCTCCCCAATCTCCTCCTTCGCTTTTATAAAAAGTTTGATACTCTTCAAAGGTTGTTGGGAAATCATTTATGTTTCCAATACTAGCCGGCGAAATATCTATAAGTGTACTATCTAGTGGATCTAAATGCGCCGACCATTCAGCAACCAATGAAAATCCCCAAATGTATTCTTCGCGATTTTCATCGTCCATAATTGGCGGAGGGCCGGGGTCAAGAAAAACTTGATACAATTCTCCATCTCGATTATAAAACTCCTTATCCGAATTAGTTAAGGAAAATGGAGTAGTAAATCCCCATTCTGGACTTAAAAATTCTGGCACAGCCTGGGGTAACGGATTGCCTGCTTGATCAACGAAATTTCTGAAAAATAAGGGTTGCCAATAATTAGGATTTGTGTTGGATACTGAACCCGTATTCCTTGGATCTAACGCGGGGTTATTTGGTTGGTAAAAAATATTCCCGTAATCATTTTCTTCATTAGCTCCATCCTCCAATCCATAAGCGATAATTTCCGCAGCAATAAAATTTCCTAAGCTTGCTGCTTTGCCATCTGAATAATCTGTTGATGTGTAAGTGATATCATAACCCAATTCTTCCATCAAATCCTCGATCAAATATCTAGTGAGTGTAAACTTAGGAGCACCATTGTAGCGATGAAGAATTAATCTGTAAATAGCATAGCTAATTGTTTGTTCAAGGTCCATTGTAGATCTCAAAGTTTCTACCTCCTCTAAGTCAAAGTCTGAAGTAAATGAACCTCTACTTCTTCCAATTAAATAACTCTGTGCTTCATCGTCAAATAATGCCCATGCATCATACATGGCAATGGAGGTGTGAAATAAATTTCGGGCATGAACAGTCGGTCTCGCAAAGTCATTTCTAATGGCTTGTAAAACGGCCTCGTTCCATTCTCGAGCAATACTATGATTCTGGGATAGAGAATTAGGTACTATATTGATTAGTAAGAAAATGACAAGAAAAAAGGGTAGTGTTTTAGTATACATAATCTACTTAAACTTAGTCTGTTTATTTACAAATAAAACTGAGTTAAAGATACTTATCCAAGGGAATTTAACTTGATTACAAACTGATGGTAAGAAAAATTTCACCATTGTTAAAATTCCTACTTTCTTACTTAATTAATACGTTTTTGAAGCTTCATTGGTTGCCTTTGGGTGCTATCGGTCGGAGAACGAGAATAGCCAAGGGTAATGTATAGGTTGAGGTATCAATGATGTCTATGTGATTTAAACAAAATGAGTTACTTCAGCCGAATAATGTTTGCTTATAAATCCTTCTTATACCGCTGTACCATTTCTTCTTGACTCTCAACTGGGTTATTGGTCCCAAGTTGTTCGTTCAACATCTTACCCATGCTGGGAAAACCTGGTCGCACCAATTTATTTTTATCCCCCCAAAGATCGGAGCGCATCAATGCTTTTGCACAGTGTAAAAAAATCTCGTTTATCTCGATCTTTATACATGATTTTGGTGGATGTTGTTCTTCTGGAAATAAATTTAGATAATTTGGCTCGGCTGTGATAGTTGCCTTGCCGTTTATTCTTAAAGTTTCGTCGATGCCTGGAATTAAAAATAAACAACCAATTGATCCAGTCTCTACAAGGTTGACTAAACTGTCCACACGGTTATTTCCCTTGGCATCTGGCACCAATAAGGTTTGGTCATCTAATATTTTTACGAATCCGGGATTACCACCGCGAGGTGAAGCATCGGATTGACCTTTGCTATCGCAAGTACTCATTATGAAGAAAGGGGAGTGTAGGATAAAATGTTTGGAGTGCTTTTCCAGTTTTTTTATCAATTTAATTTTTGCACGCCCTTTCGGCCAGCCGTATAGTTCTCGTAGTTCTTCTTCATTTGTAATTGTCATATTCTAACTTATTTCAATTGTGCTTGCTGCTAAACTTATGTTGTAAGTCGTTTAGTTTAAGATTAATTTTCCAATTCACTTAAAATATTGATTACGAATTTTTCTGAATAGCCAGCAATAAAAGACCAGACTAAAAGCTTACCGGTATCCTGAATGGTTTCAGGTCTTATGCCCATGAATTGCTTTAAAATATTGTCACTAGTTTCGGTGATTTTCCCAAAGTTAGGAAAAAGATTTGACGTAAGTAATCCATTGCCACCATCACCAGACAAAATTCCGGACATGAAAAACAAATAACTTACTCCAGATAACAAGGTGCCATATAAAATTGGCATCAAGATAGCCCACAAGTTTATTTTTTCAAATTCTTCTGAAAATTTAGAATCTGCTTTTTTCATTCTATTCAAAATAGAAATACTGGCCCCAATGGCACCCATGATAATAGAAAAGAAAAAGGCCCCTATATTTAAACTTTCAATGACTCCTCCTATTATGGATAGAATGGTTAGCAGTGTAAGTAGTGCGAGTTGAATGAAGAAAATTATTATTATTGGTTTTTTGGTTAGGGTGGTCATTTTTTTAAATTTTGCTTTTTGTTACAATAATGGTCATATTCCTATAAATATAAAAATATCAATCATCATTGTTTCATCGAGGTAAATAATTTTTAAAAATGCTTGAACTGTATTTCCTTTTGATTTAATACTGTTCAGCTTTTGCCCATTTATTTCTCAAATTTTTAAATTCAAATATTTACTAGTGGGTTTGAGTACTAAGTTTCGAGAAAAATCGGACTGTGAATATATCAATCAATTCATAATATTAATTAATTGCATCTCCTTCCATTTTAGCTAAACAATCGGTATCCCGATATGCTTTCGGAGAAACACCTATCTTTTTTTAATCTCGACTAAAATAAAAATCATCCTTATATCCTAAATTAGTCGACAGTTCTTTAACTGATTTTGAGGTCAGGTACAATTTCCCTTATTGCTTCGATCATGCTTCTATATGTTTAATTTTCAGAAAATTAAAAGAAGGGTTGAAATCTGGTTATGTTTAATTTTCAGAAAATTAAAAGAGGGTTGAAATACCAGCTGTGACTAATTTTTAGATTTACTTAGCAGAATGAAGTGATGATTGGAAACTAAAAGAAGGTTGAAATACAAGTTGTGTTTAATTTTTAGAAAATTGAAAGAAAGATCAAAACCTGGTTGTGTTAAATTTTCAGATTTACCGAGCAGAATGAAATGATGATCGGATACTAAAAGAAGGGTCAAAATCTGGTTGTGACTAATTTTCAGATTTACCGAGCAGAATAAAATGATGATCGGAAACTAAAAGAAAGGTTGAAATACTAGTTGTGACTAATTTTTAGATTTACCGAGCTGAAAAAAATGATGATCGGAAACTATAAGAATGGTCAAAATCTGGTTGCGACTAATTTTCAGATTTACCGAGCTGAATATATTGATGATCGGAAATTAAAAGAAGGGTCAAAATCTGGTATAACTAATTTTCAGATTTACCGAGCAGAAAAAAAATGATGATAGGCCTGACGAACTTTTGTTAGGAATTGATACAGCCTTAATAAGTCAAATCAAATACATTATTTTATTAAGCTTTTTAAGCGACCAATAGAAGCGCTATAATGACCAATTTCAAAAACAAAAGTAGGAGCCTTGATTAAATCTGTTCCGTCGGCAGCCAACTGATCACCATCGCTAGAAGCAAAAGAATTCCATTCTGCATAGGAACCATGATTGATAACATCAAACATAATTGCCCCGCAGCCTTCATCACCACAGGCGGAACAAACGTAGGCTGATTGAAGACCATTGTCAAAATCAGACTTTTTAAATGAAATTAATCTGTTTGCTTCCTTTAATTCTTGTTTTAGATCAGTGCCCCAACCATAAGGAGTAACAGGATCAGAAATTCCACCTAAATGGTAAGCCAAAGAAACTCCGTCTATTATAAAGTCAATATACTTTCGAAAAATATTTCCTTCTTCATCTAAAAGAGTTGCGCTGTTAAAACTGAGCGTATTGAATCTCATGGTTTGCGAAATTACTACTATTGTTTACTTTCGACATCAACTCTCCTCAACAATCTGCGGCTCATCACCCTCCTTTCGTCCACCAAATAAAATCTTTAAATTCACTAGCAACAATAACCCAGGAATTATTGTCAACAACAAGCCTGACCATAATCCAGGTTTTTCCCATTCATCTTCAATAACGATATAGTCTTCATCCAAGTCATAAGTCTCTGAAAATAATTTCTCTTCTTCTGAACTCAACTGAGCGTCTTTAACTTTTCCTTTAATTTCTTGAATTCCGAAGGAGATGGAATCTAGACTAGAGTTACTAACGACAATCTTGGTTCTTGCTTTGGTTGTATCTCTGGTGGAGCTGATATTTTCTAAATTCACTAAGGGATATTTTATGCCTAGGATTGCACCTGATTTCATTTGATTGTAGACATATTCTCCTGTACTCATTCCACCAGTGAGGTGAATGTATTCTATTCCCTCGGTACCATTGCTGTCAATTTCTTGAATAGTCATTTCTGCAAAGACGGGATCTTCAAAATGCGCAATTAATTTGGTGATGCCTGTATAGCATAGAAAGCCAAGGACGAAGATGCCGATAAATTTTCCCATTGGTTGGATGTTTTAGTTTTGATAGTAAGGTAGTAAACATACAAAAATTATAGAAAATGGAAAGAAGCTTGTTCGATGAATTTTAGGATTTAATCTATGCTAATTAAATCCTGACATTCGCGATATGTTTGCATTAAGAGGTTACCTCATTTTGTTCAATGCTGAACCACTGACCTTTTCCCAATATGACAAAGTAAATCTTACTTGAATAAGGTTACATCTCCTGTATGTAATTCAGTGGTATTGCCAAGGAATTGAATTGTAGCCATATAAGTAAATACGGCTGGGCCCATTACACGACCAAGAAATTGTCCATTCCAA
>CALGJW010000249.1 GCA_937930025.1 uncultured Saprospiraceae bacterium
TAACACGAAGTCGAATATCGCATGATGGCCACGAATTGCTTGCCTGCCAAATCGGGTAGGATAGCTTCGCTATTACTAATGGCCGCGAATTACTATACTTGTTTACACTAAATATTATTACAAACATTTTAGCTTTAAGAATTAACTGATTATTTGTAAATTGTTGCATAGTATTTCAATATGTCCAAATTAATTTACAAAGAAGAGTGTTTTAAAATAATAGGCATTTGTATGAAAATACACTCTGAACTAGGACCAGGATTATTGGAAAAGCTTTACAAGGAGGCAATGGAATATGAATTTAAAATAAATAATATACCGTTTGAAAGAGAGAAAGCCTTTAGCGTCCATTATTTCGACACTATTCTTCCTTCAAAATTTAATGCTGATTTCATTGTCTATAAAGACTTGATTTTGGAAATAAAAGCTAAAAAAGAAATAGCTGATGAAGATTTTGCTCAAACAATAAATTATCTAAAAATTTGTCGAAGCCCTCTAAGCTTAATAATTAATTTTGGAAAAAAAAGTCTGGAATATAAGCGAATCGTAAACTAATAAATGGTCATATTTCGAATGCCGTGCCACCAATAAAAATTCGTGAAAATTCGTGCTTGCTTTAGCAAGCCATTGGTGTTAATAAATACGTTCTATCGTCAAGTCCTATTATTCGTGAAAATTCGAGTAATTCGTGGCCAAACATCCTTTTTGGTGAAACCAAAAATTTGATTTCCACTTTCTTGTGCTGAAAAAAAAGTGGACCAATTCCTACACCCGCAACACATCCCCAGGATGCAACAAGGCCAACTTCTCTTGCTCCTTCGCAAACAATTGCTGAATCCATAAATAGGGTTCATTCATCGGCTCATTCGAAAGATCATAAGTTCCATAATGCATTGGTATTAATCGCTTCGCACCAAGATCTTGAAAAGCCTTTTTCGCCTCCTTTGGATTGGTATGCGACTCCTTCATCATATACGCGGGGCGATAAGAACCGATTCCAAGCAGCGCATAATCTATCTTTGGAAAGACATTGCCAATTTGTTTGAAGTGCGCTCCATAGCCGCTATCTGAACCAAAGTAAATTACCGTCTCGGGGGTTTCGATCATGAAGCTCCCCCAAAGGCGAAGATTAAGATCGGAAACTCCTCTTCGGCACCAATGTCTGCTTGGTAGATAAGTGATGCGTATTTTGTCTGAAAATAAATTGTAGCGCTGATACCATCCTGCTTCTTGAATCTCAGCATCCTCTCCTAGCCATGAACCGATCACAGATTTCATTTTCAAACTAGTTAGGACCGCAGGTCGATTGAATTGAAAAAGTTTTTGAAGACTTTTCTTATCACAATGATCACGATGATCGTGCGAGAGCAATATGAAATCAATGTTGAGTAATTTTTCTAAGAGAATCGGATCTTCGGTATATCTTTTAATTCTTGGGAGCTTGTAAAAAACAGGATCAGTTATCATCCTGATGCCATTAATCTGAATGAGGAAGGTCGCGTGTCCCAACCAAATAATGGCATCTTCCTGTAAATTTGGTAATTGATCTAGGGTAACAACCGGAAGGGACCATTCCTTGAGCGCCGCCTTCTTTTTGCTACGGTAAGGATTCGGTGTTACTGCCCATCGTAAAACCTTCAACATACTCGGTTTAAAGGAATTTGCCTTAGAAATATATTGAAAAGTGTCGCCTAGAATTGGATTACCTGGCCAATCAGGATGTATTGTTTCTAATTGCTCATTCCTCAGATATACTAATTTCGATTGTTCTTTACCCATAATAGTCCGCTAAATCCATTCAAATGTAATAATAATGCAGTATCGGTGGTAAAAATCATAAAGCCATGTTAAATCATTTTGTGTTCACGGGGGTTAGCCTTATTTTAGCAGGACTTTTATAATACATTTTTGACTTAAAATTCATCAAATGAGAATACTTACAGCGTTATTGGTCCTATGTACCTTTTCCATAGGGCTTCAAGCGCAACAGATCAAAACTCCAGCAGCCAGTCCTAGAATTTCAATAACACAGACCGTTGGTCTTTCCGAGATAGGATTAGAGTACTCTAGACCTTCTGTAAAGGGAAGAAAAATATTTGCTGCTGATGGTTTAGTACCGTACGGTAAAATGTGGAGAACAGGAGCAAATGCTTCGACCAAAATAGAATTTAACGAAGATGCCATGATCAATGGCAAACCTGTTCCTAAAGGAAAATATGCCTTATACACTATTCCTGGCGCGACTGAATGGACTATTGTCTTGCATAAGAATTTAAGCTATTGGGGAGTGGGACAAGATTACATGGCTTCTGAAGATTTAATGAGATTCACTGTTAAGCCTACTAAGACGGACCACTTCATGGAAACCTTGGACATTGGCATTAATAATATTGGATCTGATGTTGCGCATTTGGTAATCCGTTGGGAAAATACAGAAGTAGAATTTCCAATCAACGTAGAAGTTGACAAGCGAGTGATGTCCAATATCAAAACTGCAATGGAAGGAACAAGCCGTTCTGACTATTACACAGCTGCGAGATACTATTATGACAATGAAAAAGATTTAAGCCAAGCTTTGGGCTGGATCAGAAAGGCAAATGAATTGGACTCAAAATATTATCAACTAAGATTGCAATCTGAAATTGAAGCGAAGTTGGGAGATTATGCTAGCGCCGTAAAAACGGCTTCGACTGCAAAAGAAGCCTCTGCAAAAGCAGGGAATCAAGAATACGTAAAAATCATCACCGACAACATGGCGATGTGGAAAGAAAAAATGGGGAAGAGAAGTTAAGCAAAGTCTCACCCCTGGTTAACTAAAGCACCGTTTCAGGAAGGCAGTCGATTTATCGGTTGCCTTCTTTTTTTATTATGTTTAATCCCATTAAGCAACAATGTCCAAAAAATAGGTAGTCTACAACCCAGAAATTAGTTCAAAAAACAACTTAAGATTCTTGACGAGCAGCCAACAACTCATTAAATATTATCACGATTGTTATTCACTAGACAATAGTAATTTTGGTATTCAAAATATTCTTGGGTCTTCTGTAATTAATAAATCATTTTTAAAAGATGATTCTTTTGTTTCTGGAAAATGGACAACCCAGGAGATTAGTAAGACCGTTGGGGAAAAACTAGAAAAGGCAATTCACCTTTATCAGAAGGAAAAGAATTTTTATTGCTGTTTTTATTTTATAAATATAGAAACCAATTCACTTGGGAAACGCCAAACTGTTTGGGCGCCACTCTATTTTATAGAACCGGAGTTGTTTTTTCAAAATAAAAAATACTTCATTAATCGGACGGAGAACAAAGTCCAATTAAATTCATTTGTGATTCGATATCTTTCAAAGCAAAGTGGAATCTCTGCAACTAGACTAGAGGCAGATATACCAAAGGGCTATTTAACACTAGAGAACATCACAAAACTTTCCATTTATTTCACCACTCATTTCCCTCAAATAAATATTTCTAGGAATTCAGGCAACCAATGGATTAAATCTGCTGCCGAATTAAAGCAAACCAAGGTAGGATTAGAACACTGCTTAGTACCCGGGGCGATGATAGGTTTATTTAAAAAAAGTGCTTCAAGCTTAGGCATACTCAATGAACTCGAGCAAATCGGAAATCGTAAAACGCTTTCTCGTCCTTTGAAAGAATTATTATACGGAGACCGTCAAAGCAAATTATTTAAGCTTCCGAAAACACCAATTTCTCCAATCAATTTAAACAGAGATCAACAAAAAATTCTATCCAATTATAAAAAGTTTACTAACCTAATTGTTTCTGGTCCTCCTGGAACCGGAAAGACGATGTCCATTGGCGCAATAGTCTGCGATGCTATTATCCATGGAAAAAGTGTTTTGATTGCCACTAAGTCTGAAGAGCCGCTGAACGTCATTGAGAAGATGTTGAAAAAACATTTTGGATTAGGAAGTCTTTTTCTTCGTGGAGGAGGAAAAGAAAATAGAAAAAAGATAAACCGTCGATTGGAAGAAATACTTAAAGAAGCAAAAGGCTCAGAATCTAAGAAGACATTATTAAATGGCCTTCGTGATAAGATAAGTTATAGACAAAAAAGAGCGGCGGCCTTCAAAAATAAAATTCAGGCTGCTAAAGAAAAAGAATACAAAATTTCAAAATTAATTCAAGCTCAGGAGACTTCATTCCTGGAAGATTTAAACCTTTCTTGGTTAAAATATACAAGTCAAAAAAGACGACTCAATAATTTAATCCAAGAAGAACAAAAGCTATCCAAAGGCACCGAAGAACTTATTCGAAAATATATGTTGGAAAGGGTTTTCTATTTTTTGGATAAAAAA
>CALGJW010000250.1 GCA_937930025.1 uncultured Saprospiraceae bacterium
CGATCGACAGTTTATTCTAGAACTTCAAAGTGTGCTTGCAAAACATTGAAGGCTAAAGCACCGCTAGGCGGCGATCTAGCAGCGATCTAGCAGCGATCTAGCGTCGGTCTGCCCTAGTATGAATATATTTCATATCTTACAATATGGAAGGAATGCATCTTTAGAGGATGTTTAGCCTGCATTACTTATTGCTTCATCAGCTAAACCTATTAACAACTCTTTCGTTATAATCTAAATGACAAAATCACTAAGTTTAATTCTCCTTGTACTTATTTTTTCTGGCTGTATTTTTTCAAAGAAAAAAACAAGAAGTCTCTACGCAAAAGCAAAAGTAAACGCACCATACAATGCTATAATTGTTCCTGGTGTACCTTTTGATGGCATTGCATGGTCCCCTACTATGAAAAATAGAGTCCTCTGGTCTTACTATCTGTATGAAAACAATATTACCGAGAACATTATCTATTCAGGTGGAGCCGTTTACACAAAGTATTCTGAAGCCAAAATAATGGCAGAATATGGAAAGGCTTTAGGGATCCCAGCTTCTAATATTTTTTTAGATACCCTCGCCGAACATAGTTCAGAAAACGTTTACTACTCATATTTGGTAGCAAAAAGGAATGGTCTTAAAAAAGTCGCTTTTGCTACAGATCCTTTTCAGGCAAAGTCCCTTAAAGGGATGATTAACAAACTAGAATTGCCAATTGACCTAATTCCACTAATCCTAGATTCAATAAGCAATGCGAACTATCCAGAGCCAACTATCAATGGGGAATCAGCAATTGAAAATAACTTCATTTCTATAAAGGATCGAGAGTCTTTTTTTTATAGATTAAAAGGGACGTTGGGTAAACAAATCCTATTTTATGAGGAAGATTTACCTAACGAACGCACCATAAAAAAATACAGGAAACAAAATAGATTGGTGATTGAGTAATCTACAATGCAGATAAGTTATGACAGCTACTTTTAGCCATTTAGGCTTGTAAAATCGCCTATTTTAAGAACAAAACTACTAGCAATAATAATGTCTAGCGTAACGAACGCTCCTATGCGGTCGCGAGGGCTACTCTAACTTACTATTTCATAACAGCAAGCAATAGGGGCATTACTCCTGAATCCTTAAGCAGAAGCAGAAAAAGAATTATGAAATAGGAACTCCACTATCCCCTTCTATGAAACGTTGTTCTAACCTCAATCCTCTGAAAACAAACCACAATGCGAATACCAATTCTCCAAAAGCCAGTGTATCTGAAATAAATAATAAATAGCTTTGGTCTGGGCATACTACTTTTATCACCACCCCAAACAAATAACCTAAACAAGCAGCTATCAAAGCATAGCCCAAAAATTTTGGAAAGTAGTTGGACGCGATAACTAACTTGCCTAACGGAAATAACCATAAGCCCCAAAAAACTTCTGCTACCGTTTGAGCATTTCGACTTATATTCAAACAGTTATAGATATATCCTGCATCTTCACTTCCTAATGAAACAATTTTGAATACATCAAACCCGATGAAAGGTATAGACATTAAGGCGAGTATTAACATTAGCCTTGCTGTATTCTTATTGACTTTTTCAAACAATAAATACAAGTAAAAAGAAACATAGATCATAAGAACTCCAGTAGCAAAACTACCAATGATGGAAAGTCTGAACAACATTTCATGTTCAGTAACATTAGCAGCGGTGCTTGTAATATCATCTTGGATAAAAATTAAGGAGGGTACATAAGCCACACTAAAAATGGCAAAGACTATCCAAACTGAGTAAAGCAAGCGGATTTTAAATTCTAAGTTTTTAATGTTTAGGTTTTCCATTTATCTTCTGATTTTGATTACTTTGTCAAAGATAGGTGGAAAACAAAGTTAAAACCATTGACTTTAGTTAAGAAAAATGACGTGCAATTGATCGAGTTGATTACCTTCCCTATATCCCTCAACTTTGCTTTACTAGGTTCCCCCTTTGTATTCCAGTGTATTTTATCCTACATTTATAAAAAAAATTATGCAAATAAACTTATTGTCGTGCGATGCTCCTAGGCCAGATAAAAGAGCAATCGCCAAATGTATTGAAGAGATCGCCGCTAATATGGATCAATCTTTAGCAAATGAACTTACAGAAATACTCTTAGATGGGGATACCGTAGATATTGAGGTGGCACAGAAAAACTCCAGCTCTGCCTATAGAGCATTGAGAAAACTAAGCATTGACTACGAGATTGTAGAATAAGCCAAATTGCCAGCCAACAATTTTCCATTTTTTTAGCATTCAGCCTAAATATCAATGTTTAATTGTGCGTAAAGTTGTCCTTAAGGAAACAAGGTTAAATGGAATTCCTGAATTTAGTCTCCCAGATTTATTCTCGAGTTGGCGTTATGCACCTAACCTTGAAAAAACGCGTTGATTGTTCGTATAATTAAACATCATAGCAAATGGCGGTCATTATACAAGAGTAGAAAATCAAGGAATAATTAAAATTAACGTTAAGGAAAATTCCTGCAAGTTCAAAAGAATTATTTCTTAGAAAAAACCTCCTCGAAGTTGGAGATAAAATCATTGATGTACTTCTTGACTTTATCGGCTTTACGGAAGACCAAATAATGTGTCCTTTTCAAACCATTTTTTCCAATTCTCTTAAAAATTAGCTCATCGGAAACCTTAAAGGATTTTAGTGCCCATTTAGGCATACACATTATTCCCATATTCGCAGTTATCATTTCCAAAGCGACCTCGGTAAGAGGAATAGCGGAAACTTTTAGTGGTGTAATTTTATTGGGTTTTAGAAATTGCTCATATACCGCAACTGTTTCCAATGGAAAAGAATGAATGATCAAATGTGCATCAGAAAAATCATTGGTATCCAAAAAATCAACTTGATTCAACGGACTTTCCTTATGCATAATCGCAAAAATCTCATCTTCGTAAACCTTTATGCTGGACAAAATTTCGTTGGAGGGTTTTGAGGTAACTATCGCAATATCAAGCTCCTTGGATAAAATTTTGGAAATTGGTTGATGTGTAGCTTCAAGAACTAAATCAACCTCTAGATCGGGATACAAAAGCCCCATTTTTTGAATAAAAGAAGGAAGACCTTGATAAAAACTATAACATTCTGTACTTACTTTGATCGTGCCAACAGAACCGGATCTTAACTGTTCAATGTTCTGAAACCCAGTTTCAATGCTTTCAAGAATAGAATTTCCTAATTTGTAAAGCTCGCCACCTTCATCGGTCAACTGCCATTTATTCCGTGTTCGATGAAAGACCTTAAATCCCAAACGTTCTTCCAACTCTCTTAATTGATGGCTTAAAGCCGATTGCGTTAAGAACATTTTTTCGGCAGAATTGGCAATACTCCCCTCTTCCACGATTGTTTTTATCAACCTAAAATGTTTAATTTCCATAAGGGTAAAGTTAACAATTAATAAAGGCATCTTAATTGAAAAAAATTCAGCCTAAGTGTCAAAAACTTCATGTTCAGTAGTTGAAATTTGGAGCCAGCAGGACTAATTTTGCCCAAACAAAATCTTAGAAATTATGCAAAAACAAATTGAATTTTACAAAAACAAACTTGCCTACGAAATGGACCCATCGGATTTATGGGACGCGTTGGAAAACAACGAAAACACAGTAGCATTAGACGCCCGAAAAACGTTCGGTTTTGAAAAAGAACATATTCCGACCGCTATTAACATTCCGCACAGGGAGATGACCCCGGAAAGTACCAATCATTTGGACAAATCGAAAACTTATGTTTGCTACTGCGACGGAATCGGCTGCAATGCCTCGACAAAAGGAGCATTGAATATGGCTAAACTTGGCTTTAAGGTTAAAGAACTAATCGGTGGAATAGAATGGTGGAAATTTGACGGCTATGCAACCGAAGGCACTAACCCCGTAGAAGGAGCCAAAATGGAATGCGCTTGTTAAAAACATCTAAAAATGGATATAAGATTCGCCGAAAAAAAGGACTTACCACAAATCATCGAATTATGCATTGAACACGCTAAATATGAACGAGCGGAATTTGAACAAAAGAATAAAACGGAATTGTTGTCCAAATTTATTTTTGGGCAAGATTCTGCTTTACAATGTTTGGTCGTATCGCAAGAAAATTCAATCATAGGTTATGCCACCTTTATGAAACAGTTTTCAACTTGGGACGCAGGCTTTTACCTCTATCTTGACTGTTTATACCTCAAAGCAAACACTAGAGGACTAGGTTTAGGGACACGTCTAATGGAAAAGGTCAAAGAATATGCAAAAGATGAAAACTGTACCATTATACAATGGCAAACACCGGATTTTAATCGGAAAGCAATAGATTTTTACCAAAAAATGGGTGGGATTTCCAAAACTAAAGAACGATTCTGCCTAGATATCGGAATGGAAAAAAACCAACAAAACATGGAGCCAATCTCTCCCTTCTGACGCACTTACAAGACGGTAGAATTCCAAACAACTTGAAAGCTTTTTTTCTAGTTAATGGTACAAGAAATTTGTTAGATATGCTCCCTATTAGACTTCTATCTTTTCTTTGGCATCTGTAGAAGCGTCAAGTGCTAGTAGGAAACAACAATTTTTAGCAAATGATTGATTCTTCCAAGCATGGTGAGCATTTCATTCAGTCCTATTATCAATCCAACCGACTATGCATCCTCGCTTAACTTTGCTCAGACTACCCAAAAACCGAATAAAAAACGTAAAGCGATTCCATCTATAGTCGCCTCCTCCAACTACTACCCCAAAACCTATTG
Source organism: uncultured Saprospiraceae bacterium (assembly GCA_937930025.1). Lineage (GTDB taxonomy): Bacteria > Bacteroidota > Bacteroidia > Chitinophagales > Saprospiraceae > JABDJM01. The sequence goes on from CALGJW010000250.1 coordinate 4,763, forward strand.
CGGAATAGTAACAATAATTTCAGTCCCTTCTCCATACACAGAATTGACGGAAATAGTCCCCTGGTGCGTATCAACAATTTTCTTGCAGGTAGCTAGACCGATACCAGACCCAGCAACGCTCTTTTTGTCCTTCAATCGATGAAACATTTCGAAGATCATCTCCTGATTCTCCTTTACAATGCCGATACCATTGTCTTTTACAGAAAAAACAAAATTCTTTCCTTCTGAACGGGAGGAGACAGATATCTTCGGAGGGATTCCTTCTCTCGAGTAACTAATCCCATTGCTGATTAAGTTTTGGACAACCTGAATCAATTTAACTTCATCACACGCGAAAGGGCGATCTTCTTTGCAATCCAGTGTTATTGTAGTCTCGCTGCTCCGGATATCAGTATCTAGATTTTTGAGGGCCTTATTTAATATTTTGGAAAAACGCACATCTGACAGATTAAACGCTTGGTCAGAAGTCGCATGGATGAGCAGATTGGAGATCATCAGCGTCATGTCTTCTGAAGCATCTTTGATGTAGCTAAAATGATCTAGGAGTACTTTGTCCTCCAGTTTCTTTTCGATGATTTGGGAAAAGGATTTGATCGTTCTTAGCGGTGATTTTAAATCATGAGAGGCAACATAGGCATACTGCTTAAGTTCTTCATTTCGTTGTTCTAATATATCTACTTGATGCTCTATCTGCTTCTTTGAATGGGTCAAACTAAGATTAAGAGAAGAAATTTCTGATTTTTGCTTGTAAAGCCGGTACATCAATGAAAACAATAAAGAGAAAAAAGCGAAAAATGCACAGATGACAATGAACTGCCTCTTTATGATTACCTGGCCTTGCTGATAGTTGGTTTCAATTACCTCTTTTTTATTTATTTGATCATCAATCAGCTTTTGCTTTTTCACGGAAAGTTGGGAAGAAACAAATGTTCTCTTTTTGTATTCCTTTATTATATTCAAAAGAGCATCAATTGTTCGCTTATCTTGATCCAGAATGGAAGTAGAAAGCAAGCTATTCGTGGCTTTTTCGATGTCCTCAAACTGTAAATCATCAATATTTTCAAAGGCATTGAGCAGCGCGGTTGCTGCCTTTTCTTTTTGGCCGTTGGACAAATGAATATTAGCTTCCATCAAATAGTTTTCCCCGGCAAGCAATTTAGTCGCTTCAAATTCTCCTTTTTCTCTGCCTTCTAATAAGGCGTTCAATGCCTTGTCATGCTGACCTAATCTAGAAAAAACCTTAGATTCTGTTAACGAAACATAATACAACCCTTTGCTATGGTTTAGTTTCGCCCACATATTTTTGGTCTGTGCCACATGTTGTAATGCCTTTTGATACATTCCTTGATGCAAATAAATCCTTGCAAGGTTTTGGGTGGCATATGCAGTATGTTCAGGGTTGATTAACGGATAAGTAAGGATCTGTTTGTAAAGTTGTTCTGCCTCCTCCCATTGCTCTAATTCTAGTTTGATTAGCCCAAGATTTAAATTTGCGAATGCGATACTGCTTTCATCTGTAGAAAGCTCTGCCAATTCTTTCCCTTTTTCAAAATGGTAAAGGGCCGCTTCGTCATTTTTTTCAATTATGAGGACTAAACCGGAATAAATTTGATTAAGCGCCAAATATTTAGGATTCGACGGATTGGCAAGATAAATCTCTTCTCCTAACAATAAATATTTTCTTGCGCTGACTAGATCCGAATTGTTGTAGTGGAGGTAACCAAGGTAGTTGTATGCTTGAGCAAGGGCCTTGCAATCCTTTTCTTTTAGCTCATCCCTCAACTCAAATGCAATGTTTAGGTCTATCTTTATTTCTTTCGAAATTAAAGAATCTAGCGTGGACGTTACTTCAATACATCGATTATCTACAGGAAGGTCTTGCCCAATTAATGAAGCAGTGACCAGCAATAGAACCAACCATGAAATGCAAAAATCTCTCATATTTTAAGGAACGCTGTCATTCGTAAACAAACTAAATTATAAAATATTTTACTAGAAGAGTATGAATAATCTTCTATAACTCAAACCACGCATCGGGCTTTTGTTCAACTGTAAAAACCAATAAATACCAATATTCTACAACGATTTCTACTAGTAGGTCCCCAGATTCGGGAGAATCAAAGTTGTCGAGTACGGCTGAATTACAGCGGTTTTAATCATAAAAACTACCTAATGCTTAAAATGGATTTAATCCCCACAAATTATTGGTGAGCTATTTAGTTGTTCTTATAAAAGTAAAATACTTGGTATTCAATGAACAATAACTTAGCGGTCCACACCAACAATTAGTTACTGTTAACGGATATTAACAGATTTTGCTCATCTAAATTACAGTTTTTTTTAAAAAATAATTTTGGTCGCTAGAAATAAAACATAAAACCTCAATGTTAGCGGTGTTTACATGGCACTTATTTTTTTGGGGAGCAGTTATTAATTCCCAAAGATTGTTTTGGTGGAAAAACAAGTTTACTATCAATAGGCTATCCACACTTTTTTTGTCTTATTCCCCTTTTCCGTTTGCATTTATTGTTTGAAACGTACTGAGAAGGCAAATTTGTAGTGTAAAAGATTTCTTTTCCATGGTGTTTTTTCTAGTAAATGATGGTTGGAAAATGCTGGTGGTAGGAAAAATAAAAATACTGATTTTAATTTTTCACAAGTGGTTCTTCAATATATTTTACATAAAGCAAAAAAAGTAGTTGTTTTTTCGATTCGGGTATAACCGCCTCAGTCTATGCACTAACAACAAAGGTCAAAAGGCAAACACATTAACGTTTATTTAACTAGATGAAGGAGATTTCTATTATAAATACTAAGTGATAATGCGTAAGTTGTTAATAAATAAAGCTAGTTAAAATGAAAAAAATTATCCTCTTTCTATTGGCTGTCCAGGTTTTGTCGGGCTGTAGCCCTACTAGCCAGTTAACCACAGAAAAAAACCTTTACCAATCCAAAGGTGATTTGTCAATCAACAAGTCAGACACACTCGCTTTTGAGATAACGGAAGGGAATAACATCATTTTTAAAACGGTACTGGACAATACCGATACACTAGATTTATACCTGGATACAGGAGGAACTGCCATCGTTTTATCACATACCGCTATCAAAGAAAGAACCTCCTTACTCCATAATAAAAACAAAAGATACAAGGGACAAAATTATGTGCCCTTAAAGGGTGGTTATTCCCTGGCCTTAGGGGATTTGATATGGGAAGACTTAACCATTTACCCAACCACCCTGATACCAGCTGAAGCAGATGGCCATTTTGGGTGGAATCTCTTCAAAGACAAGGTCCTGGAGTTGGATTATGAAAAACAACTGATGATTGTCCATTCTTCCTATGCTGGAAATCTTGGGGAATATTCAAAAATGGAAGTAGAGTACATCAATACCCTATTCTGTATTAAGGGAACCATTCAAATTGGAGAAAACAAATACTCCAATCGCTATTTGTTTGATTCAGGATTTCAGCGATCGATTGTAATGGACAAAGATTTGAGGCAAAAATCTAATTTCCCCACGAACCTCCCGGTTATCAAGGAATCAAAATTAAGGAACT
>CALGJW010000251.1 GCA_937930025.1 uncultured Saprospiraceae bacterium
ACCTTAGATGGGGAAGTCAACATGATGGAAATGGTGGATTTAATGCCGGAGGTCCAGGAGACGATGGAGTTTTTAATTCGAATTTCATATTTGCGGATGTTTCTGCAGGCTTAATGTGGTTTTCTGTATTCGATGAAGACAATAGCTTCTACATAGGTGGTGCTTTTCATCACTTGAACCGTGCTAATGTTGCTTTTGAAATCAATGGTTCTGAGCCATTATATAGCAAGATTACTGGACATGTTGGTGGTGAATTCATGGTGGCTGACCGATTTGGTCTGGTACCGGGAATCATCGTAATGAGTCAAGGACCTTCTTTTGAGACCAACTTTGGTACAAGTATGAAGTTCTTACTAAGTGGAAATAAAAGAAACTATCAGGCTTTCCAAATTGGAGCATGGTTTAGACTTTCTAATCACTTTTCGGAGGATAAGGCGTTTACATCAGATGCTCTTATCTTATCTACTAAGTTTGATTATCAAGATTTCAGCCTTGGATTTAGCTATGATTTAAACGTATCCGAGTTAGCTGGTGCTAGTAACGGTAATGGAGCTTTTGAATTCTCATTAATTCACAAGATTTGTGGATCTGAGAAAAGAAATGTTTACTGTCCTAATTTCTAGTTAATGCTGAATTCGGAGGGATAAGGCCTTGAATATTTTTCAAGGCCTTATTTTTTTGCTTCCACCTAAATAAGAGCGTTAATCTCCCTAAAAGATTGACTTTTAATAGTAAATTTGTTGTACCCCGGAGACTAGTTATTTGTATCATTAAATTTTATTCCATGTTCGGAAATAGCAAAAACAAAGACAACAACGCTGCTAGCGCTACTCCAACGCCAAATAGTATGGCGCTAAATAGTTTAGTTACTGGAACTCGAGTAGAAGGAAAGATTAATTCCGATAATGATATCCGAGTAGATGGTGAAATAAAGGGAAGCCTAAATTGTAAGGCTAAAGTGATAATTGGGCCAAGTGGAAAAGTGGTGGGAGATGTAACTTGTGTGAATGCAGTCATTGAAGGCCATTTTGATGGAGTTATCAATGTTTCTGAAACACTCAAAATTGCAGGAACTGCCAATGTAAATGGAGAAGTAAATACTAAGAAATTACAAGTTGATTCCGGCGCAGTTTTTAACGTTAGTTGTGCAATGGGCGGCTCTGGTAAATCAAATAAGCAGGCTAAAGTAGAATCTATTGCCAAAGAAAGAGTCAGCGCATAAATCTTCTTCTTCTAAGTCAAAGAAAAAGAATTCTAATATCGCTTTGCGGTATTCAGGCATGGCATTTCAAATGGCTGCAATCATCGGGTTGATAACTTTTATAGGGGTGAAAATAAATAATCACTATGGAGTTGAACCACCTTATATTACTGCTATTTTTGCATTGCTATCTATTTTTATTGCACTGTATATTACTCTCAAAGATTTAATTTTTCCAAAAAAATGACTTGGCGGAAATTCGTATTACAACTATCCCTTTTTTCCTTGATCATGCTAGTGATTTTAGTTGCTTTGGAATACATTCCAAAATTATCTGGATACAGTCGTTTTGGAATTCTTTGTTGGATAATTTTTATAACCCTTAGTTTAGGTATGTTTTTCGTCGGACAAAAAGCAGCAAATGCAAAAAACAAATTCGCCTTTTCTAACTTGGTAATTATGACCATGATTGTAAAACTATTTCTTGGATTTAGTTTAAGCATCTTATATTATCAGTTGATGGAACCGCCAAATAAATTTTTCATCATTCCTTTATTTGTAGTTTATTTAGGATATACTGGATTTGAAACATATTTTATGATGAAACTAGGTAATCAAAAAACAATTGTAAGTGAGTCTTAAATTTGAAGTAGATGAACAGCATTTCTTTGATGCTGCCGACCATGATAATTGGATTCCTTTAGGGAATGGTAAATTTCATTGTTTACATAACGGGAAAAAGGTTGTAGCTGAAGTAAAATCTATTAGTCCGAATAACAAATCAATCGAAATTCGATTGGCCGGCCACAATTATAAAGTACAAGTTCAAGACAAATTGGATCAGCTAATTAAAGAAATGGGCTTGGAAAATATCGAAGACGGAAAGCTCGATGCTGTGCACGCCCCAATGCCTGGGATGGTATTGGAAATACTTGTTGAGCCAGGTCAAAAAATAGAAACTGGAATGGACCTTTTGATTTTGGAAGCCATGAAAATGGAAAATGTAATTCAGGCGAGTGGAGAAGGGGTCGTATCAAATATATCTATTCAAAAAGGTGCCGCAGTAGACAAAGGTCAGCTTCTAATCGAAATGGAATGATCATGGGCAATGGAAAAAACTATTTTGTTTTCTTCCTTTTGCTTTTTCTGGGCGCTAATATTCTAATAGCCCAAAATACTCCTGTTCTAATAGAAAGTTCTACCTATTTCGGATCACCTCTTAAGCACTCTCCAAAGATATTGTATGACACTCGAAGGTTTAGCATTGGTCAAGATGTAGAAATTCAATGGCAGACTTTAGGGCAAAAAAAATGGCAGGAGAAACATAATTACCCTCGTCTTGGGTTGCAGGTTTTATTTATGAATATTGGCGAGCCAGATACGCTGGGAATCAGTCTAGGAATTCTGCCCAACATTTCATTTTATCTAATTCAGCAGGCTAAATACAATGTAAGATTTCAATTCAGTTATGGACTAGCGTACTTGAATAAAAGATATCATGATATTGATAATCCTTTAAATAATGCTATCTCTTCGAGCATTAATGCCAATGTCATGGTAAAGTTGGAGAATCAATTTCAGGTACACCCAAAATGGTGGTTAAAGTTTGGTGCCAACTTAATTCATTATTCAAATGGAGCAAACAAAATTCCTAACCTCGGAATCAATATTGGGACTTTTAATGTAGGCCTAAGCTATCGACCAAAACCTTTGGATGATTTTGCCAAAGAGACCGCAGGAATAGTTCGCTTCAATTATTCGAAGTGGGGAGGGGACTTGCAAATGGGGGTAGGGTATAGGGAACGAGAGGAAGCCAGAGGACCCATTTACCCTATTTACAACGTGGCAGGAGCAGTGGTGTACCGTCTTAATTTAACCAACCATATGAGAGTAGGGGTCGAATATGAATATAACAAAGGAGTGTTTGATTTTGGGAAGAATATTTTCTTATTTAACAATGATGAAGAAGCCAGGCAAGGAGCAACCAGGTGGAATGTATTTTACGCCCATGAGTTTCGCTTTGGCGCCCTTGGGTTATATCTAGCCATGGGTAGTAATATTTATAAAAAAAGTCAGCTCTTGAACGCTAACATTTTTAATAAATATAGTGTTCGCTATTATTTGCCTACGGTAGGAAAGCCTGCTACCTCTTTTTATGCTTCGATTAATATTAAAACCAATAGTACCATTGCTGAATATTATTCCTTAAGCTTTGGGTCGACTTTTTAGAAATAGAAATCCCGAATCATAAACATGATTCGGGATTTCTATTTCTAAAATATAGGTTTGTTTTTTATAGGTAATTATTGGTGAAAAATTCACGATACCCGTTTAAAGTTTTCGTTCTCAATATTTGCCTATAGTTAGATTGGCTTACGGCAAAGAATTCAAATTCAGTCCCTTCTCCTAAGTAACCCGCCATATCTTTTTCAATGGATTTAAAATACTCCAAAGATTTCTCGGCATTTTTAAATCTTCTAATAACTAAAATGGGCGTTGATACATCTGCTCCTAGGTAAATATTTGAAATTCTTAATCTTTCTATTGAATAATTTTCACGATGATAGTCAGAAACTTTTGCCTTGGCATCTGCTAGTTTTATACTATTATTTTTTAAAGCAACAATAAAGTAATGTACTTGATCCATCCCTAATTCGAAGGAGGCACTGGCTTTTGTATTTGTGTCATCTTGAACACCAGCGGTGCTTACTTCTCCCAATAACCTTAGTATTTCTTTTGCTCGTTTTTCTTCTTCAGATCGAGGAAATTTCGCCACGACTTCCTTCAGTGATTTTATGTAAGCATCTTTTCCTTCGGTATGGCCTTTTGTCATTGCTCCTAAAAGGGCAAACTTTGCGCCCATAGAATTGGGAGATGGGAATTGAGATTGAGCGGCCTTTATTCTATCATCAACTGCTTTGTACTCGTGATTGACAAATTTCGCATAAGTAGCATCATAGTATCTGCTTAGCTCCATCATTTTATCATTAGCCTTGTCCATAAAGTTAGGATCCCCAATGATCTGTGCGTAAATAGTTTTTGGATATTTATCTTTTATTTTTTGAGCGTAAAGTTTTTGATTTGCTATTTGACCATCTTCCTTATAAGCAAGGTAAAGGTTGTACCATCCTTCGGCTTCTTTGACATTTCCAGGATAATCGTTGGCCAATCGTTCTAAAGCTTTGATTGACAAATCATTTCTTCCTAGTTTTTCTCGGTATAGAGTTCCAAGACGCAGTAATGCGATAGCTATTTTTTCTTCAGCTGCTTTTAACTGTTGTGGAGTTTCAGGCATTCCTTTTAGTAACTGTGAAATTTCCTGAGGGGTAAGCTTTTCGTTCGTCGTAACTTCAGCAAATTCAACATTTTCACTGGTTCCTTTATTTACCCTAATGGAGCGTCTCCAATTATCTTCCAATACCCGGTCACCGTATTTCTTTTTGAAATCTCGTTCCCCTTTTTTTAATGCCCGATCATCATAGGCCCAAAAAAGAGCAGAAGATCCAACATTTGTTCCGGGTCTATTATTAGATTTGTTTTCTGTCCTAGCCCCCGTTTTATTTGTCGCTCTGGCTAATGCCTCAGCATCCTTTTTCTTTTTTAGTTGGTAGGCTATTTTTTCGCGTTCTTCAGCAGACATGGTTGATAGCCTTAAAAGAGAATCTTGTAGTGTGACTATTTCGATGTTTTCTTTAATCTCTTTTAAGTTTTCTGCATACGCTTCCACTTGTTCATATCTTTCATCTTCTTTGATTAGAACAGTCAAAGTGCTATCGAAGTAATTTTTTGCGCTGACAAAATCTTCTACATCGTTATATAAAAAAGCTAATGCCAAATAACTCTCAGCCTTTTGTGCTCTATTATTAGTGCCTTCAGCCAGTGATTTTTTAAAGTAATCAGTTGCTGCTGGTTTGTCCTTTTCCTTTAAAGATATTTGTCCCATTGCAAAATAAACTTGATCCTTATACGCCCGATTTTTATCATCCTTGAGCATAGTTTCTAGCTTTTTAATAGCCAAAGGTCCAGTGGATTTACCAGTATTCCACTCATTTTGAGCGATCTGCAATTTTGCGCTAAACGCAAGTTCGTAGTTGGGGCTTAGCTTTGAGGCTTTATCAAAATAGGCAATAGAGGATTCTTCTTGATTTAGTTTCTGGAAAAGTTGTCCAAGAATAAACGCTATTCTAGACTTCTCTGTTCTATCCTTACTGCTATTGTAAACTTTTTCTAATGCTGTTGCTGCTGAAGAGAATTCTTTTTTCTCTAAAAAGTAATAGGCCCTCACTTTTGAAAGTTCTTTACGAATTTCTTTATAGACTTTGGGGTCTCTCTCCATATCTTCCAATATGTAATCAGCTTCAGAAAACATATCTCGTTTGACATATGTCCTAGCTAGCCATAATTTACCATCTTGCCAAACAGGACGATGTTTTAGCACTCCATCACCATTATCTTCATCTGGAATAGCTTCTTCTGCTTCTTCCTTTTTCTTCTTTGCAATTTTAGGATCTACCTTCTTTGGCTTTGTTACCTCTTTTTTAATTTCCTCCTTTGGGGCAGGTTTTTGCACGGTAGGTTTTTTCTTCTTTTTCTTCTTCTTGCTATAATAACTTGATTTACTTTTCTTTTTCTTTTTCCCTTTAGAAGAAGCGGTGCTCTTCTTTTTCTTCTTTTTCCTAGACTTCTTTTTCGCTTTTATTTCTTTGTTTTTCGCTTTGACCTCTTTTTTAGATTTCCCCTTTTTCTTTCCGGCTTTCTTTTTCTTTTTATTGGCTATTGCCTTAGGAGAAAATTCTGCTTCCATAAATTCGAAGGTCTGCTGGGCATCCTCATAACTTCGCTTTACAAATTGAGCTTTTCCAAGCAGAAGATAACAGTCATCAGTCCAATCACTTTCTCTATGTAGATTTACTACGACAGAAACCTTTTTCATGGCTTCATCAAGATTGTTTTTTTCACTACTAGCATCAGGAGCCCCCATGAAAGGATAGAGCTCTAATAATTTGTTATAATTATCCTGATTAGCTGCTTCTAAGGCCAACATGCTCTCAGTAACTAAAACATCTGCGTTAAACCAACCGTTATAGCGAGCGGTGGTATTATGGTAAAATTTCTTTACCCCTTTGATTTCTTCCCCCTTTTTCTTCTGAACTGTACAGGAGAAAAGGAATAAAAATGCTAGCGAAAGGGTGAAAATTTTGGTAAAATTCTTCACGTGAATATTTGAAATTAACTCTAAAAGCGAAATTTTTGCATCATCTTGCCATTTTACTGACTGTTTGAGGCTTTAATTTATACCTTGAAAGCAGTTAAAAGTTACAGAAATAAAGGGTTTAACAGCTTTAAACCCTACCGGTTTATAACTATAAAGTGGGCAAATTTATTTCATTTTTTATAAAAGCTGTTAGCAAATGAGTTCGGGTTCTAAATCATTTAAAGAAAGATGGGAAGCTTTAAAGAAACCATTCCGCATGGTTTTTATAAATCCGGAGACTTTTGAAGAGAAAAAAGCCTATCAATTAACCAATTTAGGGGTCATTTTGGCTAGCATAACGGCCATTTTAGCAATTATAGCAGTTACGACGCTCCTTATTTTTTTTACTGGTATTAGAAAATTAGTACCTGGATACGCTGATATTGAGCAACATCCGGAATTAATGCGATTAAACAATGACTTTCAACTTATTGAAGAGGAATTGGAAGCTCAAAGAGCTTATACCGAGAATTTTAGAAAAATATTGGTCGGAGAAGTTGATTTTCCAGAAATGGATGAATCCGCTCAACAAGAATTTCATGATAGCTTATTGAATGTAGAGCGGATTGAAGAGGATGAACTGTTAAGAAAGGAGATAAAACTAGACCGCCAAATACAGGAGCGGGCGATTTTGTCAAAATCGGGGGCAGGCGGATTGGCGGAAATACCGTTGGATCAAACTTATTTAATTCCACCTATTACAGGATTGATTTCGGCAAGCTTCGATCCCAAAATCAAACATTATGGAGCAGACGTCACTGCACCCAAGAATACTCCTATAAAATCTGTTTTAGATGGTTATGTTTTTATTGCTGACTGGACATTAGAGACAGGCCATACCATTGGAATTCAACATGCTGATAATCTCATCAGTTTTTATAAACACAATTCAGCATTATTAAAGAAATCGGGGGATTTGGTAAAGTCTGGAGAAGCCATTGCGATCATTGGCAATACCGGCACACAAAGTTCTGGGCCGCATCTTCATTTTGAACTATGGTATAAAGGCTTACCAGTGAATCCAGAAGAGTATTTAAGCTTCAATTAAAAGCTTTACACTATATCAAAAGTTAAATTTTATCAACTTAGTGTCATTTGTACATAAATCATTCGGCAATTTTGGTATTTAACGGCTTTTTAAGGTAAAATGTACTAGCTTTACGAACTTATTCTATTGAAAACAATGAATTTTTGTTCTATGAGTGAGGAAAAAGAACTTGAGAAGATCTACAACGAAAGAGGCGAGGCGATCAGTCCTGTGCTAAAAGATGAAACTAAAAATTTCCTTATAGATATCGACGGCACTATTTGTGATGATATTCCAAATGAGGAGCCTGAAAGGATGTCTACCTGCCTACCTTATCCTGACGCCTTGAAAATGGTTAATAAATGGTATGATGAAAAGCATATCATAACTTTCTTTACTTCTAGAACAGAAGAACATCGCACAATTACGGAAGCTTGGTTAGATAAACATGGATTTAAATACCATGGTATTTTGTTTGGAAAACCTCGTGGGGGTAATTATCATTGGATTGATAATCACATTGTAAAAGCCACAAGATTCAAAGGAAAATTTACTGACCTAATTGTAAAGAATAAAGACATCGAAGTCTTTAAGAGCTAGTCAATATTTCTATTTTTTATTTTCTATAATATCTTTTAATGCTGCTTGAATTTCAGGCCATTCAAATTTGAATCCTGTTTTGAGTAAAGCTTGATTGGAGACATTCGTACTATCTAAAACCACTGCCGCCATTTCACCTAAGAGAATTTTTATCGGGAGTATAGGAGCTGAAAAAACAAATGCCTTATAATTTCCAGCAGTATTAATTGCCTTGGCAAATATTTTGTTGGAAACGGGATTAGGAGCTACCGCATTGATAATTTTAGGCTGATTTTCAACATTTAGAAAATGAAGGAAAATGTTTGCTAGATCGGCTATATGAATCCATGAATAAATTTGACTCCCATCTCCGAAATAATTTCCAATTTTAAAAGGGTAGGTGGCAGCCATTTTTGGTAAGGCACCTCCTTTCATACTTAATACAATTCCGATCCGAAATATTTGAACTGGAACTTCAATATTGCTGATAGCCCTACTTGCCGCTTCCCACTTTATAACCGATTCACTAAGAAACCCGTTTCCCGATGGACTTGATTCTGAAACCAAAGTAGAACCGCTGTTTCCGTAATATCCAATTGCACTGGCAGCAAGGTATTTTTTAGGTTTTCTATAATTTTTAAAAATTTTCCCAAGTAAATGAGCACTGTTGGATCGACTTTCGATGATGAGTTGCTTTCTTTTTGTTGTCCATCTTTGGTCTGCAATGCCTGCACCGGCCAAGTTTATGACATAGTCGACACCATCCATACATTTTTCATCAATTTTACCTTTCATAGGATCCCAATGAAAGGTAGGATAAAGGGCATTTGATTTTGGGTTTCTGGAAAGCAAAACAACTTCATGTTTGGCTGCAACAAATTTGTTGCAAATCGCTTTACCTACCAATCCTGTTCCTCCTGCAATTAGAATTTTAGCCATGAAAAGTTAACATTTATAGAGATCATTTGGTTGAGTGCCGGTTAGCTTAAAATTAAATGATAAATTTGACTATGCGAGTAGTTTGGGTAGTTTGTCTTTTATTTATTTCTTGTAATACTCAGGATTTTGGTCAGAAAAATCTTCCTGCGAAAGAACAGGTAAACATTCGTTTGGGTGAATCTATCAATAGAATCAATCCACTTTTGTCTGGATCTGGCTACGCTAAACAAGTCGAAGAACTCATTTATCTTTCTTTGTTTCAATTTGACCCAATAAGTTTAGCATTAAAGCCATCATTAGCCCAGGGAGAACCGAAGGTAGAAGTTTTATCCAAAGAGCAGCTAAAAATTACTTTTGAAATTAGAGAGGAGGCCAAATGGTCAGATGGTGTTTCTATTACAGCCGATGATTATGTCTTCACATTTAAAATGATTTTTAATCCGAATCTTAATACACATGGCTATCGAGCTTATCTTTCCTTTATAGATAAGATTGAAGCAGATCCTTTGAACAAAAGGAAGATTTTAGTTTGGACAAAAAAGAAATATCATCTCGCACAAACTGTACTCAGTAACATTGAAATTTTTCCAGAGCATATTCATGATAAGGAAAAAAAGCTGAGCGCATTTAGCATTGATGATTTGCGAAGCACTGATAAAGGAAATGTGGAATTGAAAAATCTTGCGGAAGCATTTTCCAATTATGGAGGACCAGGATCAAACAATATTATCGGTTCTGGACCATATGATTTAGTTGAATGGATTCCGCAGGAGTCAATTCGTCTACAGAGGAAAAAGACCTATTGGGCAGAAGGATTGACTGATAAACCGATGCAGCTTGAAGCTAAAACGGAATTTCTAAATTTCAAAATAGTTAAAGACCAAACTACTGCCTTTCAGGAGTTAAAAGGTAAGGGAATAGATATCATGAATCAAGCACCTCTTTTAGCTTTCAATGAAAATATAAATCGGCAAGAATTGCAATTTTTTACGCCGGATCAATTCACCTACTATTATTTAGCGTTAAATCCTCAGCGCTTTGCTTTGTCTTCTTCAAATGGACGGAAGGCGGTAAATAAATGTTTTGATATTGAAAAATGGATTGAAGAACAAATGTTTGGAATGGCTACAGCTATTACTAACCCAATTTCACCGCTCTTACCTTACTACGACCATAGTTTGCCACCAATTTCCTATGACCCTTCGGCCGCTGAAAACTATTTTCAGTCAATTGGCTTTGGCGAAATTGATCAAGATGGCATTCGATTTCGGATCATAAAGGGGAAGAAAGAAAGATTGAGTCTAAAAATGTCCTATTCCGTTGCTAATGATGTGGCAGCAAATCTTGGAATTTTTTTCAAAGAAAGAGCTAAAAAAGCAGGTTTAGAAATAATTCCCAAACCAATGGAATTACAGGCGATGAGAAAGGATTATCGTCAAGGAGCGTATGATATGATTTTCTTGGCCAGTTCAGCACCACCCGCAGATTATGACCCTCAACAGAGTTGGCATACTAAAAGTTGGAATGCTGGAAACCGTGTAAAATTTGGGAGCCTCAAAACTGATAAAATAATTGATAGTATATGTTCTTCCTTAGATAAGCAAGAGCGATTTGAACTTTATCAAGAATTTCAAAAAGAGATATATGCGTCACAACCCTTTATTTTTCTATACAGTCCAATGCAAAGAGTCATTGCTAGTAAAGGTTTGAAAGTGGTTCCTGCAAATGTCTGGCCGGGGTATGTGAGTCAGATGCTGGAATGAGCGCTTTTTTCCTTTGGTGGATGAAAAAATGGTATTAGCTTAGTGGTTGTATTAATCCACTTAATTATGATCCTGAATAAAATCACTCCCCTTACACTTCTTTTGGTCCTTTTGTTTTTATTTGGTTGCCGAACTGAACCTGCAACGGACACTCAAACTGTTGATTCCGAAGTGCCAGCGGTAATAAAAACAAGATTACGTGCCGAACCCGATGGTTTGTTCCCTTATAACACTTCTAAGTCTTGGTCCCTTGAAATAGTGCGCCATGTATTTCATTACTTGATGTTTTATAATGTTGAAACCTTAGAAGTAGAGCCAGTACTTTGTAAAACAAGACCTGCGATTACGTTAATTGAGGAAGGAGAATATGCCGGAGGTATGCGTCTTAAGTTTGAATTGCTGGAGGAAGCCACATGGGATAATGGTACTCCAATTACTGCGGAGGACTATGCATTTACCTTGAAAGCAATATTTAACCCTGAAGCTAAGGGCTTACTTCGTTTATATCAACAACAACTAACGTTCATAAAGCGATTTGAGATTGACCCTAGCAATCCGAAAAATTTTACCATTATTACAGGAGAACCGCATATTAAAACTGAAGAAAATGTGGCATCATTTGTATTGCCAGCCTATAATTATGACCCTGCAGGTTTGCTTTCTGAAATAGATTTGAATGATCTTTTGAATCCAGAAAAGGCTAAAGAAATCGCTTCAAGAAATGAAAATCTTTCGAAATTTTCTGAGCAAATCATCTCTCCTGAATATGCACGTGACCCAGCTAAGATTTCAGGGTCTGGACCATATCGAATTTCTGAATGGATAGAAGGCGAAAAAATTATTTTAGAGAAAAAAGAAAATTGGTGGGGAGATAAATTAAGTAAGTCTAGGAAAAATCTAACTGCATTTCCCAATTCATTAAGCTTCTCGTTTGTTAGAGATAATAACGCTGTTTTAGCTATGCTGAAAAATGACGAACTAGATATAGCCGGCGTTATTGAGTCAAATAGTTTTAATGAGATGAAAGCTGATCCGGCGATGAGCGAAAAATTTGATTTTGAGATTGCTCCAACGGAAATGATAAATTATCTTGGAGTAAATAATGTGAACCCAAAACTTTCTGATTCTAAAGTCCGACAGGCACTTTCTTACTTAATGGATAGAGACGAAATTTGCAAAACGGTTTATGCAGGATATGCAGAACCAGTTTATTCAGAAATTTCTAGAGTAAATCCTTATTTTAAAGAATATGCTACTCCATTCAATTTGGATAAGGCAATTGCCTTATTAGTTGCGGCAGGTTGGGAGTATAAAGATGGGAATGGCGTTCGCGAGAAAATGATTAACGGAAAGAAAACCGAATTAGAACTAGATGTAATGACCACACCAAATAATGTAATTAGTGAGTCAATTGTCCGAATTTTTTCTGCGTCCTGTAAGAGGGCAGGAATACTTATAAAGAATACACAGAAAGAAGCAAGGGAATATATTGGTTCAAGAAATCGTGGTGAAT
>CALGJW010000252.1 GCA_937930025.1 uncultured Saprospiraceae bacterium
GGAAATTTAGGGCTTCCTTAAATCAATAAAGTATGTATCGCACACACAATTGTGGAGAACTTCGAATAGATCATGTCAATCAAGAGATAACATTAAGTGGATGGATGGACACTAGCCGAGATTTTGGAGGAATGACTTTTATTGATCTACGAGATCGATATGGAATTACGCAACTTGTTTTTAACATGGATGATGATGCCAAGCTTTGTGAAAGTGCACGTAAGCTGGGCAGAGAATTTGTTATCCGAGTTGCTGGAAAAGTGAGAGAACGAAGTAATAAAAATCCAAATCGAGCAACTGGAGATATCGAAATTGAAATTAGCCATTTAGAAGTTCTAAATGCCGCCAAAACGCCACCTTTCACCATTGAAGATAATACTGATGGAGGAGACGATATAAGAATGAAATATCGATACTTAGATCTCAGAAGAAAAAAGGTGCAGCAGAATATTATCTTCCGTAGTAATTTAGCCATTGCTGCTAGAAAACATCTAGCGGAGCAAGGTTTTATTGAAGTAGAAACTCCTTTCCTCATCAAAAGTACACCGGAAGGCGCTCGAGATTTTGTCGTACCTAGTAGAATGAATCCAGGACAGTTCTATGCTTTGCCACAATCTCCGCAAACGTTCAAACAGATTCTAATGGTTTCTGGCTTGGATAAATACTTTCAAATTGTGAAGTGCTTTAGAGATGAGGATTTACGAGCAGACCGACAACCAGAGTTTACACAAATTGACTGCGAGATGTCTTTCGTCACGCAAGAAGAAATTTTAAATACTTTTGAAGGATTAACCAAGTCTCTTTTCAAAACTACTTTGGGAATTGAACTTGCTGATTTTCCACGGATGGAATATGATGAAGCCCTACGACTATATGGCTCGGACAAACCTGATCTTCGATTCGGAATGCAGTTTATGGAGCTCAATAATTTAGCACAAGGCAAAGGCTTTAGTGTGTTTGACAATGCAGAACTCGTGGTCGGTATTTGTGCAGAACAACAAGCTGCGGCTTTCTCCAACAAGGATATAAAAATCTTGACCGAGTGGATGCAAAGACCTCAAATTGGAGCAAAAGGTTTGGTCTATGTTAAATTTGACGAAAACGGAAATGTCAAATCTTCTGTAGGTAAATTTTTCTCCGAAGAGCAACTCAAAGCTTGGGGCGATCAATTTGGAGCAGAACCTGGCGACATGTTGCTTATCCTTTCTGGAGAAGCAGAAAAAACACGAAAACAACTTAGCGAATTAAGGTTGGAAATGGCGCGAAGAATGGACCTAATGAAAGCTGGTGACTTCAAACCTTTATGGGTTGTAGATTTCCCTTTACTAGAATGGGACGAAGATGCTGAACGTTTTCACGCGATGCATCATCCTTTTACCTCCCCTAAAAAAGAAGACGTTGCTAGAATGCTGGACGGCGACCATGAAACCATGAAAAGCTTAAAAGCAGATGCTTATGATTTGGTGATCAACGGTGCAGAGATAGGCGGTGGTTCTATTCGGATACATGATCGTAATTTACAGTCTAGAAATTTCGATCTCTTAGGTTTTACCAAAGAAGAAGCAGAAGATCAATTTGGGTTTTTACTTGGTGCTTTTGAATATGGTGCACCTCCTCATGGCGGAATTGCTTTTGGTTTTGATCGACTTTGCGCCGTGATGAATGGACAGGCTTCAATTAGAGATTTCATTGCTTTCCCTAAAAATAATCAAGGAAAGGATGTGATGATTGACGCTCCTGCAACAATTGATCAAGAGCAATTGAATGAGTTAAACATTGATTTGCAAAAAGAAAAAATTGATTAATTGAGCTAGAAAATATTTGTATCTTAGAAGAGACAAATGTTTCCTAACAAAAAAAATCAATTATGAATCCGACGCTTAAAAACATTTTAGCTGTACTCGCAGGCATCTTTCTTGGAGCTATGATAAATTCGCTCATCATTAGTTTGAGTGGTTCGTTCATTGCGCCGCCAGCGGGTGTTGATGTCAATGATCTCGAGAGTATCAAAGCTAATATTCACTTATATGAGGTCAAGCATTTTATTCCTCCATTTCTTGCACATGCACTTGGAAGCTTGGTGGGTGGATTTACAGTAGCTTATATTGCTGTTCAACACAAAATGAAGTTCGCAACAGGAATAGGCTTTCTTTTTATGATTGGAGGCATTGCGGCGGTCTACATGATTCCGGCTCCTATTTGGTTTGAAGTATTAGATTTGGTCGTCGCTTATGTTCCAATGGCATGGTTAGGTGGCAAGCTAGCAAGCAAAAAAAATTAAGCAACAATTCATTATAAAACATATGGTAGATCATCCTTTAGCATTCAAGGGATGATCTATTTTTTTTTGTGCTTCTGATCAAATGTCCTTGTCATTTCAACTGTCTTAGTTTGTTTATTCTTGACATGAATTTCCAACCATCTTGATATTTCCCACAGCATATGCATGATAGACTCTCTCGCTTTGTAACTATGACTTTCGTGGGGCAACATGACTAAGCGCACCTTTGCACCATGGCCTTTTAAAGCAGCAAAAAATCGCTCACTCTGCATCGGAAACGTTCCGGAGTTATTGTCGGCTTCTCCATGAATTAGCAACAATGGTGTTTTGATTTTATCCGCATACATAAAGGGAGACATCTTAAAATAAGTTTCAGGCGCGTCCCACAACGAACGTTCTTCGGATTGAAATCCAAAAGGAGTCAAGGTTCTATTGTAAGCCCCACTCCGTGCAATACCCGCCGCAAAAAGCTGACTATGTGCTAATAAGTTGGCCGTCATAAAGGCACCATAAGAATGTCCTCCAACAGCTACACGATTTCTATCCGCAATTCCCATATCATCTAGTATTTGAATCGCGGCTTTAGCACCGGCTACCAATTGCTCTATAAAGGCTTCATTAGGCTCTTCTTCTTTTTCTCCTATTACCGGCATGCTAAAATTATCAAAAATAGCATAGCCTTGCGTCACCCAAAACAAAGGCGTACTCCAACTAAACCGCATGAATTCATAAGGAGAAGCTTTTAATTGTCCCGCGGCATCTCTACTCTTAAATTCTTTGGGATAAGCCCACATTAAAACGGGTAGCCGACCATCTTTTTTCGGGTCATAATTTTCTGGTAAATATAAAGTTCCCGAAAGTTCAACACCATCTGCTCTTTTATATTGAACGAGTTCTTTTTTTATTTTTAATAGCGCGGTGTACGGATTTTCAAACTGAGTAATTTGATGCGTTTTCCCTTGACCGAGGTCTTTCAAGAAATAATTAGGAGGAAGATCGGTGGCTTCCTTTTGACTAAGAAATATTTTTTCCTCAATATTAATTACAGCGACTATTTTTTCATAACAAGGTGCTTGAGATCGCCATAGTCGTTGAGATTCTTTTGTGTCTATATGCAGTTGATCGACAAAAGGTCTGTTGCCTTCGGGAGAAGCACCTGTTCCAAATAAAAACAACAGTTTATTTTTAGAATCAATACATAATACGCTACGACCATAGTGGTTTCTTTTAAGGGCAAAAACACCTGGATTATCATATTCATTTTCCCAGGATCTATCCGAAATTTTTTCTTGCACTTGCTTGGGCTCCTTAGGCGACCATTTGTTGGTTATAATTCGGCGATTGTCCCAAGTCCATTCATAACTAATGGCCAATTCATCATTTCCCCAATCAATTCCGCCATATCTTAATTTAAAACTTAGCACTTCCCTTGCCTTTCCTGTAAACGGCGATGTTAAGCAAAATAATTTATCTCTAATGGCTAGTTCTTTTTTGGGATCGCCTTCATCTTGTGCTTCCACCCAATACAAGCTTGCGGGCACATCTGCTCTCCAATTGAAAGAACGAGGGCCTGTTCTTACTGCGCCAAATTTGTTAGGAATATGTTCTGCTAATGGAACCTCAGCAATCTTGCTAATTTCCAATCCATGAATATCATATAATAGGAGTTCAAAAGGAAACCTAGTGTAAGGAACAATGTAAGAAAATGGTTTCTTGATATATTGGATATATATGTACGCAGCTCCTGGAGCAGCATCGAAAGATCGGATAATACCTTTGGCCCCGAAATTGCGAATAGTATTCGTTGAAAGCTTTAATATTTTTAGTTGCGCTGTGGCATAATATTCAAACAACACTTCATCATAAGCATTTTTCAATAAATCTTGAAAAGTACGTACTGGTGCGATTTTATCTTCACTTTCTTGAATTATTGGTTCACTTGGATAAAACGCTTTCGCCGGCAAGGCTCCTCTTTCTTCATCTATTGACTTAAATAAAATGGATTGAGCATCTGATAGCCATTGATAAGGCAAGCCTGGCATCACATCATTGAGTTGAATACCATCTAATTTCCTTGCTGCTAATTTATCTAATTCTACTAACCAAAGAGAAATCGTATCTTTTTCGGTAGCGCTAAACAAAAACTTGCTACTATCAGGAGACCAAGCTATATTACTAATCCTACAAGCTTTGGTGATGCCACTGATCGTCAAACTTGTTTGATCTTTTAAATGATACAAACTCAAGGTCTCGTAATAATTAGTCCGACTAGGCCCATTTGTTTGGGGATTGATTCGAATTCCTCCCAAACGATATTCTTGTTGTGCAAGTTCTTCAATAGCTGGAAATACGCAAGGAGATAATAAGATCATCCACTCTGCAGATGGGCTCATACTGGCACGAGGACTATGACTTGCCTCTACTAAATCTATTATTTTCTTATCGGGTAATTGATACATGTATATATAAAGATTGAATCTTCTATTTAGAATTCCTAGCCAAATAAAAGAGAAATATAGACATTACCAAAAATCTTGGAATAATTAAATTTGTAAATTTGATGCTATTCTAACAAAACATGACCAAAACAGCGATAATAATCATAGACAAACGATCAGAAAATATTCTTTATACTAAAAAATCGACCTTAGCACTACAGCTAAAATCGATCTATTACTACTATTAGGCACGTTCTTATATCTTGTATATCTTGGTCTACTAACTGGTTTTTCTAAGATTTAAATAGTCTAAAAAGTAAATGATTTTAAAAGAAAGACTGTTGGTTTGAGGAATGTCGCCTAAGGATCGTACACTTTTACCGTAATCGTATTCTACTTCCGAAAATTCATTGGCACCACGAGTAATATCATTTTTCCAAATGATAAAAACATCACTTCCTGGGGCGAAACGCCATCGGTAGATCATATCAATATTAAAAGCATTAAAACTATCATCGCTGTAGTTGTCATAATTTGAGTCGTATAAGTTTCCATCGTTTCCTAGGCGATGAAAAGAAAGATACTTGGCGTTAGACCAATAATGTCTTAAGCGAAAACTTAAAGTCATTTTATTGCTAAATACATATCTTGTTCTCAAAGTATTTTCGACAGTAACACGATCTCTTCTTCCAAAAATCACTTCACCATCATCGTCTTTATCAACGTAGCCGACATCTTTTTTGGCGAAATTAATCCAGGTACCTCCTGTAAACAATAAGCGATCATTGAATCGGAATCTAGGTTCGAAACCGAATTCATATCTTCGTCTTCCTTTTTCTGAGTTGAGGTGCATCTCAAGATTGAGATCTAATGCAAATCGTTTTCGGTAATCGGTAGATAGCCAAGTCCAAAAATTACCAAAGCTTGGGTTTCTATAATATTTCCCTTCCTCTCTAGCTTCAAAATAATCAAAACTCTCCGATGGTCTGAAGTAAGTACCTACGCCAAAGGTGATGAACTTTTTGGTGTTGGCCCAAGCCCACATATTAAAGCCCATCGCTGTAAAAGTATTAGGCTTATACAGTTGGTCATAATGCATGTACATTCCTCCTCCCGCACTGTTAAAATTGCCAAAAGGTTTATAGATATTGTAATTAGCATTTGCCCAAAATTCTCGTTCATTATTACTACTCAAAAAACCTAAATCATTGGGATCATAGGTATCGCTTTCTTCATTCACTCCTGTTGCCCATTGAAATTTACCACTAGTTTTTCTTACACTAATATTCCAACTATGGCCTAGCTCTGTATCGTCTGTAAAATATTTTTGGCTAAGAGATGCGCTACCTCTCAACTGATAAGAGTTCGCTTTGTTCCGGATAGAAAACTGTGTTCCTGTAACATTCGCATCATAGCTTCCACCATCTCTTGTTACATTCGTATTGATCAAGCTGACAAAAGAATTATTTTTCAGGTTTTGATCAAGGACAAATACATTGTAATTCGTCAATGGATTCGTTTCAAAATCTCTTGTTTCTCCATTTGACATTTTTATTTTGGCCAGGGTTCGCTTGGCGGTCGCATTAAAAAAACCGACTCCTAAGCCTTTACTTGTCCGACCAGAAATTTTAGTCGCATTCAACAATTGAGCTTCCCCAGGGTTTTCAATAAGTTCTTCTCCTTTTTCTTCATCCGCTTCATCGAAAGCATCATAATAAGCTATAGGTCGCCCTCCTACTCTACGAGAATAAAAAAGTCCTCCTTTGTTAAATAATTCTGTTCCTTCTGTAAAGAATTGTCGATTTTCATCGAATCTCACTTCGAATGGAGATAGATTAAGGACTTTATTATCTGATTGTGCTTCTCCAAAGTCGGGAATTAAAGTCATATCTAAGGTAAAGGCATCATTGATTCCATATTTCACATCCATTCCGCCACTAATTGATCTCGAAAAAGCATTTCGTGGATCTTCATTTTTATCGTGATGGTTTTCCAAATACGTGGCTACAAATGGTGTTGCAGAAAGCCGAATAGGTGATTTAATATCACTAATTCCTGATAATTGCCCTGCTTGATTGATGAATCCATTTAAATTAGGATCTACTTCATTCCAATAGATTTGCTCTCGATTTCGTCTAATCATTCTGCCGAAATTAACATTCCATATTTGTTCGGAGACGCTAGGAAATCGAATGGCAGAATAAGGAATTTTCATCTCTACGATCCAAGCTTCCGCTGTTATTTGAGTTGCACCATCCCAAACAGCGTCCCAATTTCTATCGCCACTATCTATTGTGCCGCCATTTCCTCCAAGTGCAGAAAACTTGGTGTCCATTTGTATCCCCGCAGGAGTCATGAAGAAGCCAACAGCATTCAATCCATCTTGATAAGCATCGATCACGATTCCAAACCAATCCGTATTTCCAAAGTTATCGCGTTCTGTCATTTCTTGCAAAATGCTATCAGGATCTGTGTCATATAGTATCGCTCCAATATAAATGGCCGTATTACTATAAATGATTTTGATTTCAGATTTTTGACTAGGTTCTTTTCCTGGATCTGGTGCATACTGGACAAAACCGGAAGCAGTGCTGGCATTTTGCCAACTAACTTCGTCCAAGACACCGTCCAGCTTGATAGGAGTATCTTGTCTAGACGCTTTTGATTGTTTCTTTGTTGGATCAAGTGTTTGAGAAAAGGAAGGACAAACAAAAATAATCAAAAAAAGAAACGATACTAAATAAGTTTTCATTGGGCAATTCTTTTTTGTCTAATAGTGAGCGGGTAAATGCATAAAATACTTTAAGCAAATAGCCTTATAATAGGAATACTCTTTTTTCCTAAAATGGTTACTAATTACTTCTATTTTCTGTATGGGTACTGTTTAAAAAAATCAACGATATTCTCTTCAAAAAAATTCCTCCCTAGCTGAATTCGACCTCAAAATAGATTTCTTTAAAGCGTTTATAAGCAAAGACAAGTTGAAATTTCATTTGTTGCATGTTTTCTGAAACCTTAACATTTAAAGTCAAAATTGGACGAAATTCATTATTCCTACGAAATCTACTAAAAATTGAAGCTAGCTCTCTATAAATTTTGTATTTTGGGTCTTACAAATAGAAGGTAAATAAAAACTTTTCATAGAGATTCATTTTGTGAAGCATCTAATCCCTCATTTCATTCAACTAAAGCAACAACAAGCAGAAGTGCAT
>CALGJW010000253.1 GCA_937930025.1 uncultured Saprospiraceae bacterium
TTCTGGTGGACCTTTATTGGATTCTCAAGGAAAATTGATTGGCGTGAATACCGCCATTTTTAGCCCCTCTGGTGCTTATGCTGGTGTTGGTTTTTCAATCCCTTCTCATGTCGTAGATTGGGTCGTTCCAGATTTAATTAAATACGGAAAAATCAATCGTCCAACCCTCGGTGTCCACCTTGCTAGTCCACGAGATATGCAGCGAATCGGTATGGAAGGAATTTTAATTTTAGAAGTAATAAGTGGTGGCGCCGCCGAAAAAGCTGGCCTTATACCAACCCGTTATAATCGACAAGGTTCTATTGTCTTAGGAGATGTCATTACCGCCATTAACGACGAAAAAGTAACCAATAGAGGAGCGCTTATTCTCATTCTAGAAAAATACAAACCAGGCGATCGCGTAACCCTAACCATTACCCGAGACTACGAACCAGTAGAAGTAGAATTGACATTTGATAGTATGAGGGAATAGGGGAGTTTTCTACCATAAAAATAGGAACCCCACATTAAAACAAGTTTGTTTCTCATTCAATGCGGTTTTATCATAATTATATAATGATACTTATAGTCAGTAGTCTTATAGTCATCAATTTGTGATATTTGCATTAAAAATTAATGCGAAAATCATATTCTAAAGAAGACAAAGATCTTCTTATTAAGGTTGGAGCCAGAATTAGGGAATTAAGGTCTAATTCTGGGCTTTCACAAGAGAAATTGTCTTTCAAGTGCAATCTTGATAGAACTTACATTGGATCAGTTGAAAGAGGAGAAAGAAATATCGCAATAATTAATTTAAAGAAAATTTCTATTGCATTAGATATTTCTATTTCTCAATTCTTCAACTTTGATCATGAATAGCTTATTCAAAATACCACCAGGGTCTCCTGATGATCTTACTTCACTAGATGATTTAAGAACAAGATTAATATCTCTAATTGGGAAAGAGTTCAAATTAACGAAAAAATCTAGAACCGATGGATCAAACAATCGGAAATTAATAGCTAAGACATTAGAAGCTTACCCTTTACCTGAGCCTGCGTTTGAAGATGGTTATGAAATAATTCCTCCAAAGAAAAAAGGAGTCCCTAAAATTTTAAGAGAATTTATTGATACATATATTGTTACAAGTGGAAAATCATATAATCTTCAAGTTTGGAATAGATATCCTAATAGTGATTCGTTATTAATAGAATATGAGTCTGGCCATAAACTAAAATGTAAAGATGTAAGATTCGTTTTGACAAAAGTAAATGTTGAAACCTCTAAGATTTCGTCAATTTTTATTCTTACGCCTGAATATATAGTTGAAAGGTTTAATAAGTTTGGAAAGCCAACTATCAAGCATCAACTTTTAATTTCAAAAAAAATCCGATCGAAAATATATGCAAGTGATGATAGAATAATGTTTTTTAATGATACAAAAAAACTTTCATACTACCTTAAGCATGATTTTACTCAACCTAATGATAAGATGATTGAAGATCCAAAGGCCAATCAAATTTTATCACTAAAACTGATAAAAGAAACTATCGCTGAAGAACTGATTGGTTCCAAAATAGAATCTGCAGATACAAAAAATAGAGGACAAGCACTTGAAAGAAAGGTATTAGAATTATTAGGTTACTCAACAGAGCAATTACACGGAGGATTTCCAGATATACCCAATCAACTTCTAGAAGTGAAAATTCAAGATACTCAAACTGTGGATTTGGGAAAATATTCCCCTCAAATTGAAGAAGTCATAAATAGTGAACTAGATCTCACTACTCGTGATGTTCGATATTTAATTGCATTGACAAACCCAGATACGCTAGTTATCGAAGGATTAATTTTAGCACCTGGAGAAAAACTTGGTGACGTTTTTTCATATGTTAGTGATAAGAGTTATAAATGTCAACGATCAATACCAATGAGCTTCTTCGATAGTTATGATGGTAAGGTTGTAATTAATCCAAAATATGAATCGGATTAACTCCAAATGATTCTGCAACTTTTACTTCTAGTTGAAAAATAAGATCTTTTTTGTTTTTTTGACACGACTTATTTAATTTTTTTACAATAGAAATTATTTGCTTAGCTGATTTAGACTTAACATCTGGAATTGGATATTTTTCAACATACTGGCTAAAATATCTTCTACGTCCTGAGTACAATTTATTATTGAACATTAAGTCATGATACTTAGTCATTAACATTGAGTTTGCTACGCCCTGAATTAATAATAACATATTAACCTCCTTTGGATTTTCAGCCACCATCCAATAGCAATTCCCATTGACTATTCTTTTACTTTCATCGAAGTGAAACCTTGGGTAACTACTTATATCTGCAAAAACTAATTTCGGCAATTCCCAAAATGAAGGATTCTGAGGCACCCAAATTTCAAACCACTCACGACCAGCCTCAATTAAATATTTTCTACTTCTTAGTTTTTCTTCATTATCTAATAAGTATCGTTTTGCACTAGGATACTTATCAAGGTTAATTGTTTTCTTTTTACCGTTTTCTGAAAAATGTGGATAAAGTACCCTCAATTTTTTATCATCTGAAATACTCCATGGTTCAATATTCTGTTGAGATATCAAATCTCTTAATAAATGCTTCTCAGGTATATCTTTTTGATCATTCCAATTTTCTCTAATAAATACTTTATCGGCAGTTGTTTTTATTCCTACGCGAACTTTAAAAAAATCTCCAATTTTACTTTTAGTGGATGAATTAATTTTGTCTATCCATAGATCTTCTTCATTAGATAATAACGCCCAAGATTGATCTTTTGAATTAATGAATTTAATTTTTCCTGATGTTTTTTTGTATTTTTTGCTATCAGCTATAAAGTATCCGTCCTTTTTAGATTTCAACACATCATAAAAATTTGGAAACTCAACTCCCTGCTCATTCGATCCACTTAGGTCTTCGTAAATCTTTACAAAAGGAGCAAAATTATTTTGTGCTTTCTTCTTTTTCCGTCCAATAAAAATTGCAGGTAAAACTGCTGCATCAAATAATTTAGTATCTCCAAGATCAATTATTTCAAGGATTTCGAAATTCTCTTTCAAGAATTTTCTCACACTCATTCCGCTTTTAGTTGAAAGATATCTATTTGAGGTAATTACTCCAATTAATCCATTTTCCTTAAGAGCATATGTCATTCCGATTAGGAAAGGATAATATAAATCAACTCTACCTTTTAAATTGAATTTCTTTGATATGCTTTGAGCATAATCTGCTCCTAATATTTGGGTTCTAACGTAAGGAGGATTTGCAATTACCATGTCAATTGACCCATTTATTGATTTCTTCAAATCATTATCAAATAAGGTTCCTTGGTCAGATTCAGGTGCTATTTGTTTAAGAAAATCATCATTGATTAATGACACTGATTTAGGTTCTGAAGAGAGGTTTTCTAAATCGCTAGAGGCTGTAGTTAGAAAATCTTTATTAGAGTCGTAACCTATCAAATTAAATTTGATATTCTTATCATATAGCTTATTAGAAATAGAGGAGAGTAGGGCTCCTTCACCACAAGCTGGATCTAAAACCTTAATTAATTGATTTTCAGCTTTATAATGAGATAATATTTTATCCGAAATAAAGTCAGCTAACTTTGGTGGAGTAAAAGTTGCTCCTGTTTCTTTTATTAAATGAGGATTTTTAGTCATAAAGTATGCATAATTTCCACGAAGATACTTATAGTCATCAATAAATCAAAATTTAATCTGCGCTATTTGTCATGTTTTTAGCATCAACCAATCTGAACACCAAGAAATTATTACATCCAGTCTTCCGTACTTCGCTCCACTGCATACAACACATAATCCTTCAACGCCTTCGCATGTGCCAACGGAATATAAGGAACCGTCAAGTTTCCACCCGCCGTAGAAAAATCAAGCGTCGCTAAATCCTTTCGTCGTTGAAAAGGACTTTGCTTTAAAGTGATAGAT
>CALGJW010000254.1 GCA_937930025.1 uncultured Saprospiraceae bacterium
AGTAATGAGCTAAATTTCGAAGCTACATTAAATAGAAAAGTGAGACTTTATAGACAACGTTGCGACGTACGTAAGAAATTACTAAAGTTCAATTTATACGGAGGAGTAGGAACGAATGTTGGATATGCTTTTGGATCACAACTTAATATCCAAGGTGCAAATGCTGAGCAAGTTGAAGCCAATTTGAGTCGGAGCACGGAGGAGATTTTTACAGAAGATGCTATTTACTCAGAAGGGTATGAGCATTACGAGCAAAGAGATGCATTTACCCAAAGAGTTTTTGCGACAACGGGGTTAGGTATGACTATCATGGAAAGACTTGAAGTTGGGATGCACTTGACTAGAGGAGTTGGCTATAGAGCTCATTTTGGAGCTGGCGCAAAAATGGTGAATCTTCATTCGCTTGCTTTCCGCGCCAATTGGGTATTTGGTAAGAAAAGGTGTTGTGTGAAGAAGTAATAAAGAATATTGCAACATTGAATTCAATGTTGTTTGTTTAGAATAAAAAAAGTCCAGCTAAAGATTTAGCTGGACTTTTTTTATTTATACTCAATTCACTTCAACTGCTCCCCTATCCGCTTATACCCATCAATGATGTCATCTATCTTCTGATCAATACCCTTCTGCGATTTTGGTCCAAGCACAAACCAAGCATAGCCTATCCATCCTAAGGTGAGGGAATAAACAATTATGCGAACGAGATTATTATCTGCCGTAAAGTCCCACATATAAATTGAAATAGCTATTGTAATAGCGCTTATATAAAAAGGTATAAATAAGTTGCTGTACTTTTTGATTTGCTCTTGATATTCAATCCAATCCTTAATATATCGCTTCACATCTTTTGATTCATCCATATTCTGCGGGAAACTTCTTGTTAAATTAAACAGGTAGGCCGAAGCAATTATTATTACAATGATAATGGCAACAATCGCATATTCAGTTATAGGATTTGGAAAAGGAATGAAATATTTTATCATAAATAGTACTAGGACGGCAAATAACAATAAGAAAATTGTCAGCACATTCATCATAAACATTCTTGATCCATTTCCCTTTATCAATTTAGAAATCTCTTCCACAGACGGCATGTTGTTTCCCTCTTGTTTCTTCCAAGAATTTTTTAGTTCATCAAACATGATTTTGCATTTTAAATTTTTTACTTAAAGTTTCTTTGATACGATGGATTTTTACACGAACATTCCCAGGACTTAGATTTAACACCTCTGCTATTTCTGCTTGGGGCAATTCTTCTAGCTCCATAGAAATAATCAAACGATCCAACTCTGGTAATTCCGAAATATATTTTCTAAGCAAAAGAAGCCTTGGATTAACTTCCTTTTGCTCCAGCACCCTTTCTGGAATCTCGGCTGTTCTAGTCCTTCGACGTTTTCCTAATTGCTTGATACAATTGTTCACCGCAATTCTGTAGATCCAGGTTCTCACTTCCGCATCTCCTCGAAACTTCTCCAAGTTTTTCCATACGGAAATAAAAGTATCCTGAGCAATATCTTTAGCCCATGCCTCTTCGTTGGTATAACCAAGGCAAAGCCTATAAATCTGTTGGTTATATTGCTGATAGATTCCATTAAAGTCCATTGTAATTGACTTAGATAATTATTTAATAAAAGTTGCCAATTGTGCTGCATACCATTCGGGGGCATCATACATGATAAAATGCAATCCCTTTGGCGCAAAATTCAATTGAACTCCTTCCAGTTTTTCATATTGACTATTAATTGCAGCTTCCATTGAAATAAAAGGAGATTCTAAAAGTACTAATGATGGACAAGTAATTTGATCTAATTGATTTCTTAGATCCAAGTTTGTTAAGTCGCAATATATTTTCCCAAGTGTTTTTCGATCTGAATCTATAGCCCAAGAGACAATTTTTTCATGTCTTTCTTTTGTCGAGCACATACTTCCAATACTTGCCTTTTGCATGGCTGAAAATTGTCTTTCAGGCTGATCCACCATCCGATCAATCATGGATTGACAATCTGGCTTTTCTTGCACTTCAAAATTAGGATTGTACAATGCACTCAAAGAAGGCAAGGCATCCACTACTACTGTCTCAATTGCAGTTTGCGCATTCAGCGTTTATGCAAAAAGTAGAACGAATAAAAGTTGACCTAATCTTTTCATGTTTTTTCCCTTTAGAGTCTATTCAATACCAGAATGTTACAGTCTGAAGGAAAAAACTGAAATATTTTTATTGCTACTTAAAAAGTGTTGTATCTATTCGATCCCAAAAGACAATTCAATCAATTCAAGGATAGCTCTGTAATAGAAATAATCTTATCCACAACATTTCGATGGCAATAGTAAACCACGGCTTTTTCATCGTCTTTATAAATATATCTATCTGCCGGAGGGGTGGAAGAAAAATGAGTTTTAATTTTTCCCGTTTCTTTATTTACAATCAAGACTAAATCCTCTGAGGCTTCATTTACTTTCTCCACACCTAGTACGAAGTGTGATTCGTCGTTGTTGAAATAGTAATTCTTAGGCTCTACATGAAGTTTTACTTGCAATGTTTTATTGTCGATAAGTTTTCCATTTTTATCAAAGTGAGCATAGAAAAAATTGCCATCCTTTTCAGGGTTTTCGTTCTGATTTGCATCTACATAAATAACATTTCCGACCAAAAATGTAGATTGGTCCTTTAACTGAATAATGTGATCAATGTCTAATCTAATCACGGTCCCATATACTGTTGGAATATCTAGCAATTCGGAAGAGGTAGATTCCTTATTGAACAGATTGAACTCATACCTTGGCTGACCATCTCCTTTTTTCAATAAGCCCGCGGAGCTACTATTTAGTATGCAATAGGAATCTCCTTTTTTCAGAATGTCGTAGATGAACATCTTTTTTTGACGAGACTCGAAATCCTTATCTAGCTTCAGGTTCATTTCATTATCGAAAAAAAGCAGTCTTTTTTTAAGATCATTTTTATTATCAGAAAATAAAACGGCATATCCAACGATAGTGGCCTTCCCGTCAATAATTTCACGAACATTATAAACGTCTTCTAAATAATTTGGACTTTCAAAATCGACATCTAAGTGCGCCACATCTTTCATTTTCACAATCTTATAAAGCCTTTGTTCCAAATAGTGACTTCCCTTTTTAGTTTTATCCTTTCTGTATCGTTTTCCATAAATTCCCAAATAATACTTCTTATCCGGAAAGTACCATCCGTTTTGTTGATTAGGAACATAAGAGGTTTTCAACTCCTTATTGAATTCATAGTTCAGACCGATATTAGGCATTCTACTAAGTACTCTTTTTTGTGCCGAGTGAGACTTTGCGCTTTGTTTTTCATAATTTTTTAAAAATGGATATTGCTGAACAATCGGCGCACCTTCACCGCTATTGGACAATCGCTCAAAACTAAGTGCTTTTTTGTATTGAAAAACTGCTACAGGGTTTTCTGTTTGGGCGCTCATAATTGGAATAGCGCACAGCATTGCGACAATCGAAAAGAACATACAATTTCTCATTCATTTTGCTTTTTGTTATTTAAAGTTAATAAAAATAATAATGAAAATAGTCCGGAGGGAGAATTTGGTTCGTCCACATTAATGCCTGGCTTATTCGATACAGCTGATCAATCCTTTGCACCCCTTTAGGTAGGTCCCGTTTTTCTTATAAACAAAAGAGCATTAGAATCTAGTCTTA
>CALGJW010000255.1 GCA_937930025.1 uncultured Saprospiraceae bacterium
ACAAGGAGCTGTTGCTAAAATAGTAGCTTTCCAAAAAAAGTACGAACTTCTAGCTAATCATCCTATTCCTGATAGGAAAGCACGGTTACTAAGACCGCAACTACGGAGTATTTGAACAATGGGTACTCTTCGACTACTTTCACGTTCAACTACTCCGTAGTTGCTAGAAGTTGACATCCAAAGCCCTCGGATTGCATCCAAGGTTATTCGTATTCAACCACTTTGTGGTTAACTGTTTATCTGTACAGCTACAATAAATTCATAATGTCAGCAAACAAATCGCTTTCCATTGCTGTTAAATGAAATTAAGAAATTTTAATTTTAAATTATTAATCATTCAACAATGAAACTGAATACCATCGTTATTAATGTCTTATTTGTTTTGATGCTACCCTTAACAATAATGGCACAGGATATTGAATTTCCAGATTTGGATAAAAGCCCAATGGATGCTTCCCATTATCCAGCAAGATCTGCTTATTCAAACTATTTGGATGCAGATGATCCAGATCGTACCGCTAAAATCAAAGTACGATATGGACGACCTTATAAAAAAGGAAGAGTTATTTTCGGAGAACTACAAAAATTTGGAGAAGAGTGGAGAGTAGGAGCAAATGAAGCAACGGAAGTACAGTTTTTCGATGCAGTAGAAATAGCAGGCGTTACTGTGCCACGAGGCATTTATACTATGTTTGCAGAATTACAGCAAGATCATTGGATTGTCAAATTATCCAAAGAACGTCATGTGGCGGGTACGGCTGGTCGAGATACAGAGCAAGATATTTTGGCAGCAAAAGTGATGACTTCTACGCTTCCTGAAGTGAGAGAACAATTGACGATTGGTTTTCAGAAAGTAGATGCTGGGAATGTAAATATGTTGATCGAATGGGATCAAACTAGAGCTACCTTACCGATCAATTTGAATGCGCCGAGTATGGCAGGAGAAGATAAAAGCCCAATGGATTTAGTCCAATTTCCTACTAGGTCAAGATTTCAAAATTTCCTAAAGCTAGAAGAAAAAGCAGACAACCAGCCTAAAATGAGAGTAATATACAGTCGTCCTCAAATGAATGGCCGTACTATTTTCGGAGATCTATTGAAGTACGGGGAGATGTGGAGAGTCGGTGCGAATCAAACGACCGCCATTTCCTTTTTTGAAGATGTCGCTATCGGAGGAAAGGACATCAAAAAAGGTACTTACGGATTATTTGCCAAAGTAAATGAAGGCAGTTGGGATTTCATTATCCATAAAAATCCTCAATCATGGGGGCCTGCGAATCATGACGAAGCAGATAATATTGTAACCGTAACCGCTAAAACGGCTGCTACGCCTAAGACCTTAGAAGCATTGTCTATTGTTTTTGATGATAAAGGTAATGGCCAAGTAGATATGGTTGTTGGTTGGGAAAACACGATGGCTCGTTTGCCTATTACTATCAAGTAATTCAAGCAATCAGATCAAATAACCAACTAAGATGTTGACGAATTTAACAAATAGGCACAATAGTTCATATAGCTTTTTAAATAATTTTATGGCATAAAACTATTGAAAACTAAGTTCACATAAGTTTACAAGCTAAAAGTAATTTTTAGAATGTAAAGTTTAATTTTTGAGATAATTTCATGTCATGAAATTGGTCTGAAAAAACTATGTGAATTCTACTTGTGCAATTTTTATGCAATAAAAATTTTACAAAAACTATGTGAACTATTGTGTCTATGTGTTAAATTCGTCAACCTCATATATGTTTAATACTTCGCTTTGAGTGATTTTTTATACAAATTATTTTATCCCCAAACTAAGCCCCAAACTAAAAATAAAAGCCGTCAAATTTGTACTCCGTTGATAATAAGCCCCACGAATATCTAAAGACTTAAGGGTCAGCACTTTTTTCGAAAAGGGCACCTTCGCTCTTCCCAATCCATAGAGTGGCGAAAGCTTCACCCCTAATCCCAACTTATGGCTATCCAAAGCCGATAAATCATAATCAGAAGTATAGAATTCATCTATTGAATTGTGGATGGCAAAAGGCGCAAAATAATCCGCCTCATTTTGCGTATGATAGCGATAAAAAGGAGCGACTGTCAAACTAGGACTGATTTTAATAGGGATTTCCAAACTCATAGAATGTGCTTGTAAGCCCCAATCATCCCAATAGTAGCGGTAATAGGTGCGCAAAACAAATCCATCAGCAGGAAAAATATTTAATCGAATACCCAGCGGAATTTTCAAGCGCATATCGGGCAAACGTTCTATATCAGGCGTTAATTGATCCCTAAAATAAACTCGATGGAATGGAGTAGAGAGCAAACCTTTCATTAGAATAGCCTCACTCGAAACAGAGAACTGCATCCTTCGATTAATCACCTGAGAATAGGTGGCTTGCAAATTATAGGACTGGCGCTGCGTTGTTGGTACGCTTACTTCTCCCCTTAATTCTTGCGGAAAAAAGGTTTCCCAATTATCAAAAAAAGCTTGTGCGTTAAGACTCAATTCGCTATTGCCTTCCTGAAATTCTTTGGCAAAGGAAACCCCTCCCGAAACCGAAGTATAATCATATTCAGTAGAAAAATTAGCTTTGATGCCATAGGTATTTCCTTTTTGAAGATTCTTTCTGGTATAGCCAATCGTACCATACGTCCGAAGATCCTTGCTAGAGGCAGAGGAAGTTCGACTATCTATATTATCCGTAGAGGCAGAAGTATAATAATCTGCCCCAAGCGTAAGATTGATTGCATTAATAGAATCTATAGGTACATTGAGTACAAACATAGAGGCAATATCTTCCAAGTCTTCTGTACCTACACCCCCTGTTACTGCGGCATTGTTTCCTGTCTGGTCATAATAACTCGTTAGGAAATCTGCGGTTATTTCTTTGTCATTGCCTTTCATTTGATATTCGCTATCTTGAGCAAAGCTTAAGAAGGAATATCCTAGTAGACAAAGCGTTATGATTGGAATTTTATACATTGATTTATTTCTGAAATTTTACTGATAGTAAGTAAATGGACAAAATTGTTTTATTGTTAAATGGCTATATTGTTACTCACAAAACGTTGACATACAGTAATATAACAATATAGCCATTCAACAATTTTCTTAATTTAGTTTTATCCGTTCCATCCGTGTCCTATTAGGTTTAATCTTGTCTGTTATTAATTACACCCACAGCCACCGCCAACCTTTCCACCATTTGCTCCCGCCGCACCTTCTCGATAAGATTCAAAATTGGTCTCAAAGGTTTCACACTTTTTAGCCGCTAATTCCATTTCTGCATCATTCAAATACATTTTTTGGTAGGCTTTTACATCCATGCAAGAAACTACTTGAATACAAAGTAGTAGAAACAATAAGCCTCTGAATATCTTTTTCATCAATAATAATTTAGTTTAAGATTAGAACTGGTTCGTACTTCATTTTTATCGGTAACGATTAAACCTTCCACGCCATTTATTTCATTGATTAAAGCTAAACCTGCTCGTTGCCCCATCACAAAAACAGCAGTCGCTAATGCATCCGATAATTCTGCATCGGGACAAATGATACTGACACTTTTGATACCTGTAGTGGGGTAGCCTGTTCTCGGATCAATAATATGTGCATAGCGTTGGCCCTCAAATGTCACAAACTTTTCATAATCTCCAGAAGTAACAATCGCTTGATTTTGTAATTGTAAATAGCCCAACATTTTATCTCTATCTTTTGGATCGGCAATTTTTATAGACCATCCTTTTTCCTGTTTGCTTTTTCCCCATGCTATTAAATCACCCCCTGCATTGACCAGACCCCCTTGGATGCCATTCATTGTTTGCATGATTGCTTTTGCCCGATTTGCGGCATAGCCTTTTCCCATAGCACCAAAGCCTATTCTCATTCCTTTCTCTTTCAAAAACACCGTTTGTTGCTCGCTATCCAATAGAATGTTTTGCCAATTGATTTTTGATTTGGCTTTTGCTATTTTTTCTACACTAGGCATAGCCTTCATAGAACCATCAAATTTCCAAATACGATCCATAGAAGCATAAGAAATATCAAAAGCTCCATTGCTCAAAGCCCCAATTTTTTTCGCTCGAAAAATTAAATCGAATAATTCCCGATCAACTTTAACGGCCTTAATTCCTGCCTGTCGATTAATGGCACTTGTCTGTGAGTGGCTATCCCAAGAAGAAATCAATTGCTCAATTCGAGTGATCTCCGCTATGCCCGCGTTGATAGCTTGCCATGCTTCTACTTCATTTTCGGCAACGGCAGTTACCTCAAATCGACTGCCCATTAAGAGCAATACTTTTGATTGTTCTACAAGCTGTTGGGCGAGTAATATATTGGAACTTAGCAATAAAGTAATTAGGAAATAAAGTAATTTCATTATAGATTTACTAAGGATGATTGGAGTTAGAATCTTGATACGCCTGCAAAATAACCTTCAATAACATCTATTAACTTCTAATACCTAATCTTTCTTCTCTCTATTCTCCACCAAAGACGGCTGCAATTCCTGAACAAAATCCAAAGCCGTTTGCCCTTTAAATTCAGGACTAGCTAATACCTGCTCATTCGTATCTAATAAAACAATTTTTGGAAAAGCCCCTGATTTATTAAAGCGTTCTGCTAATGCTTCATTATGAGCGGTTTGTTCTTTGGATAATCTATTCTTTTTTCGGGCAGGAAAATCCAAATATAAAATACTTAATTGTTCCCCTAGTTTATCCGAAAAGGTAGTAGATTCTAAGACATCTTTTTTAAATTGAATACAAGGTTTACACCAGTCCGATCCTGCAAAAATCATTAAAATAGATTGGTTGTTTTCAACAGCATAGGCTTTTGCCTTTTCTATATCCGTAAAAGTTGTAGCTTCTTTTTGAGCAGCTAGGTTTTGGACTAATATAAAAGACAAAGCGATTAAAAGGAATGATTTCATATAATGAGTTTGTTGTTAAATTATGTGGTCGCCAAAGAAAGGACGAGTTTATTTGTGGGTTCAAACACTAGACAATTTATAAATGGCTTTCCCCTATGGACTTGAATAAATTTTAGAAAATTAATGCTAGTGTATTGTAAGTGGTTATTTATTTGCACG
>CALGJW010000256.1 GCA_937930025.1 uncultured Saprospiraceae bacterium
GTACGAGCGATCTCTTATGCGAGTGGATCTAAATTTCCTAGTGGCGGATTATGCACCGCTGGCTACTGTGTAGGTAATAACAAAACGATGGATTTGATGGATAAAATAGAAAACCATCTCATGCTTTGTGATAATGAAGCGACCAATCTTCAACTTGAAATTCTCGCTAAGCAATTGCCGTCCATGCTTCATAGAATAAGTACAGCTTACAAAAATACTCGAGAATTTGTAAGTTACATTCGGCAAATTTTACCAACGGCAAGAATCAATTTTGTTTCTGAAGAATTGGCGAGCCAAGGCTTTACGCCTTCGGTGTTTTCACTAGACCTTCCTACCCAAGGTGATACGGAAGAAGAAAGAGAATCCTATAAGCGATTATTAAATCATAAGTTAATTAATTTAATGATTACAAAAATTCCCAAGGAAAGCAAATACTGTGTCAGCTACGGCCAGTTAAAGGGTTGCTATTGGACGATCCCAGCTACTTCGACGCAGGGGACAACAAAGGAAGGCGACAAGGATTATATTGCGAGGGTAGCCCTTTCCGGGAATATGGATCTTGAACTACACAAAAAAGTGTTTTTGGAATTTGTTAAAGAGAGTATGACTTATAAAATGCAATAGGACTTAGAGAAAGCAAGAGTAACTATATTTTCATGCTTTATACTTGTGAAGTATATTCAAAATCCCGAGAAATGTATAAGACTCTTAGTTTTTAAAGTCCCATATTGTGCCGATTACCAATTAAAAACCTATGAAAAATTTTCTCCTACAATTTGGCGGAAAAGCTACCAATGAACTTCAGGCTCAATACGAAAAATCAGAAAATTGGCGGGATGGGCACTTTCAAAATTTGGAAGAATCCGATATGCTAATGCCCTTAAGCAAGATACCAGCTGTGATCTACAAACAACTGACAAAAAAAGGTCAAACACCAAAAGAAAATTTGCCTATCATTCCTTTTGAGGAAGAACAATTTTTAGCGACTTCTGATATAGCAAAATTTATCTGGTATGGCCATTCAGTGGTTCTGATGCGCTTGAATAATAAAACCATCTTAATTGACCCTATGCTTGGTTCAGATACCACACCTATAGCACCTATTTCGAATAAACGTTTTTCAGCGAATAGCTTGTCCTTGATCGATGATTTTCCTGAAATTGATCTCATCTTATTGACACACGATCATTATGATCACTTGGATTATGATAGCATTCAAAAACTAAAACATAAAACCCAAAGGTATTATGTAGCATTAGGTTTGAAGCGTCATCTCGTACGTTGGGGCGTGGCAGCTGAATTGATAACTGAATTTGATTGGTGGAATGATGCCATGCTTGGCGACATTAAAATTACCTTCACGCCTACTCAACATTTTTCTGGACGAGGTTTGACAGATAGAGCAAAATGTCTTTGGGGTGGTTGGGCATTTAAAACAGAAAAGGAAACTATCTGGTTTAGTGGCGACAGTGGATACGCTAAGCATTTTAAAACAATAGGGGAACATTTAGGGCCATTTGATTTTGCATTCATGGAATGTGGTCAGTACAATCACGACTGGCATCCAGTTCATATGTTTCCGGAGGAATGTATCCAAGCGGCCTTAGATGCTCATGTTAAAAAAGCGATGCCAGTTCATTGGGCAGGTTTTGCTCTTTCATACCAACATACATGGACGGATCCAGCAGATGGCTTTGTGAAGTATGCTAAGGAGAAAGAACTAGATTATTTACTTCCAGAAATTGGGCAATTGTTTACCTATTCTGATAGCCTTCAAGATGCCTGGTGGAGGTGATAAGCTGGTGAAGATTGGACTTTAGATTAAAGTACAATCGCCCATTTTCAAAATGGTCTTGTATCCCTTTTTAATGTAAAATTTTAAACAAGCCTAGACAATATGCTACTTCAAGTCGATACTTCGTCTTCATATTTTTGCTACTCTTCCCTTTTAGCATGATTCCGGAATTAATGGCATTAGGTCCAACAGGATTTTGGTTATCAATTCCTATTACAAGTTTAATTGGCTGGGTATATCTAATGATGGAATTTGCTGCAGTTTATACTGAAAACCCTTTTTAGGGAATGGCCAATGACATTCCAATGTTGACTTTATGTAGAACCATTGAAATAGATTTACGTCAGATTTTGGATGAGACAGAATTGCCAAAACCTATTGCTGCTGTAAATGATATTTTAATGTAATCTGCGTAGTAATTTTGAATCATTAGCTTACAAGTACTTCAATTTCTTTAGGTAAACTAGGCGTCTTCTCCACAAATCCTTCTAGCACCTCAAAGAAGTTCAATATATCTTTTTTACTATTATTCGCATTGATGGTCACAAACCTTACAAAAGTATCTCCATTAAAAGAGCCAAAACCTACTACGGTAATTTGATTTTCGTAGAGTGCCGTGCAAAGCGCTTTTGGATCAATGTTTTTGTAATTAAAACAAACAGAAATGGAATCATCAAAACTGTAGAAAGTATAGTCTGGATTGTTTCTGATATATGCTCTAGCAACATCAGCCAATTCAAATTGATGATCAATAAGCTGTTCTAGACCTTCCGTTCCAACAGACTTCCATAAGGTCCAAAATTTTAAGGCGTCATTTCTTCTACCACATTGGAAAGAGGTCTTACCCAAGTTGAAATCATCTCCATCTGTTTGATACAAGTAGTCTGCTTCATTGCTGAAAGAATCATGCAATTGCTTTTTGTCATTTACTAAAAGAATGGAGCAAGTCAAAGGTGTCCCAAGCATTTTGTGTGCATTGTAACTGAATGACTCAGATCTTTCCATTCCTTTTAGCAAGTGTTTATATTTCTTGCTGAAGATAACACCGCCATTATATGCTCCGTCGATGTGCAGCCAAATTTTATATCTTTTGGTAATGTCAGCAATTTCATCAATTGGATCAAAAGCACCGAGCACTGTTGTTCCAGCAGTGGCATTCACGTAGGTCGGAATAAATCCTTTACTGATGTCAACCTTAATTTGTGCTTCCAATTGTCCCGGGATCATTCTTCCTTCAGAATCGCAAGCAATAAATCGGATATTGTTTCTTCCGATGCCAGCAAAACTTGCATTTTTTGCAGTTGAATAATGGGATTCTTTTGACGTATATATAACCAATGGTTTCGTCATGCCATCCGTTCTACAATCTGGATCCTTCGCGTCACGAGCCATAACTAAGGCCATGTAATTACTCATCGAACCTCCCGTTGGAAAGGTACCATTACTATGTTCACCATAGCCAACCAAGTCACAAGATTGTCTGATAATTTCTTGTTCAATACCAACTTGCGGACCGGCCACTTTGTAAGTGTACATGCTATTGTTTAAAACCACAGCAAGTAGATCCCCTAAGACAGCTTTGCTTTGTCTTCCTCCAAAAAGTTGGTTGAAAAATAAGTTTGTAGCCGTTTTCGGAGTTGAAATGATGACCTCTTTTAGGATTGACTTAAAGTCCTCATCAATCAAAGGAGCATCATTAAGCGATAGATCGATTGAGTCGTATAATTTGTTTGCCTCAATTCGTTCTGCGACTGGATTATGCTTTTCTTCGTGCAATAATACCTCAACCAATTCATTAAATAAAGCTAAGTCTTTACTTATATCAGACATATAAATTTCGTGTTTAGATTATAATACAGATTGTAAAAAGGATTTAAACCAAATCCTAAATCACAATTTTTCTTAAATTTTCATTTATATTTTTGCAGCTAAATTTGTGCTGCGCTAGAACTCAAAAACACCAAGAGGTGATTTTTGTAATGTGATATTGTCTTTATACCTAGTAAGAGCTCCCATAGAAAGAGCTTGGAATAAGGTGTATAAAGATTGTGTAGGTAAAGGGTTTTGCTTGATAAAATTCAAATGAATTATAATTTTTAATTTTCTCTTAATGCACAAACCCAAGGTACTTCCCCAAATTCATCTTGCCACTTTGATATGATTTTGCAACCATCGTACGAGAACAAATGTACTCATATATTCTTAAGCAACAATATTTTAACAGATTTGTTGTGAGAAATGCCATTTATCTCCTACTTATGAGCATCTTCCGTCTGCTATACATGCTAATTGTTCAAACAATCGTCTTTGTTTCATTTAGAAAATTTTGGCCTTAGCTAGGAAAGCTATTAAAATGCCGAGGCGGGTAAGCCGTGCAAAGCTAAAGTGTATGAGCTTGGGAGAAGGAATTGTAAGGAAAATAAAATGCTTAAGCATGAAAGCCAAACAAATGAAATTATACTAAAGCGAGTTTTTAGCTTGTGGGATAGCCTCGAGAGCATTTTAAGCTTTGCTAGGTAAAGCCTTGAATTTTTGTTACTTTTTTTTCAAGAAAAAAGTAAATCCATTTTGTTGAATATCGAATCACTATTTTATGTCAAATCTATAAGTTAAAAAGTATATCATATTCCTCAAAAATTAATTTAAAAAATTTCTCAACTTCTAGGTTAGATTGAAGTTGACTTTAAATTTGAACCAATATGCAAGACAAAGAATTCATTATCAAAATAATCGTATTAGCCATTTATGTTGGAATTCTATTTCTCATAGGGATTTTCGCTTCTAAGCGAATAAAAAGCATGAGTGACTATTATGTAGGAGGAAAAAAGATGGGCTTCTGGGCAGTTGCTTTTTCTGCAAGAGCAACAGGGGAGTCTGGCTGGCTGTTAATCGGATTGACAGGCATGGGTGCAATGGCAGGTTATTCCGCTTATTGGGTTGTGTTGGGAGAGTTGCTAGGGGTATTTATTTCTTGGCAGTTCA
>CALGJW010000257.1 GCA_937930025.1 uncultured Saprospiraceae bacterium
TTTTTCAATTTTTCTTCTATCTCTGGTACAAGCGTTGCTCCTTTAGAAAAGGTCCCTTCGGTAAAATGTAGGTTGAGCAATCCAGCGTAATAGTATTGAAAGGCAAGTACTTTGGTATTCATATCCAACAATTTTTCATTGTCGATTTGAAAATTATTTAGATCTACCAATATTTCCGCTTGCTTAGATCTATAGCCGGTCATGAAGGCGGCTGACAATAGGGTATTAATGCCTCTTAAATATAAATCTGGATCAACTAGGATCATGTTTTTCTGCTCATTGAAAAGTTCGACCCATTTCGAAGCATATCGAAAGCATTGAGAAAAATTTTGAATGATGTAGTTGTACCAGACATAGGACTGATACAAGTTAGTCTTTTCAAAAAAAGTCAACTCCTCTAACTCGAATTGGGGTAAATTCTTTTCAAAGAAATCGGTAACCATGTTGTAGTCCTTTTCATGTCTGATATGACCCATCTTAATATAGAGGCCATATAATCTTAGAGCTAAATTTGAAAGCTTGGAGGAAGAAACAATAATTTCATTTCGTCGATCTGACTCTATTGCCAGTTGTTCCGCCCGGTTTTCTAAGCTACGGGTGATATGTCTTTGTTCAATTAACTTTTCAAATTCTATAATTTCTAGCTCCAAAATATCCTGATGATTATTGCTAGCGTTTGATTTTGCTTTATCCAAAATTTTTAAACTCTGCAGATAGAGCCCTTTCGAATAGAGAATTTTGGCGAAATCTATTTGCTCTCGGATAGCCATTCCGGCAAACTTGGAAGTGCTGACCAACCTCAAACTAGTAAGTATTTGTTTATATAAATGACGCTTTAGATTAGAAAGCTGCTCCCTTTTGAGCCCCGGGACTTTTTCCAATATTTGTGCCTCTTCATATCTCTTTTGCTTATCCAATACATCAAATAGTTGCATAAAGAGAACTGTATCCCCAGCATTCAACCGATTTACATACAAT
The DNA here is from genome assembly GCA_937930025.1 of uncultured Saprospiraceae bacterium. Classification (GTDB taxonomy): domain Bacteria; phylum Bacteroidota; class Bacteroidia; order Chitinophagales; family Saprospiraceae; genus JABDJM01. The sequence goes on from CALGJW010000257.1 coordinate 979, forward strand.
CGAAAATGCCTTTTTTCGGACTTAGTTAGGCTAGTTATTAGCCGAAGTAAAGGATCTTGATTTTGATTGGACATTGTAAACAGTTCGTATTTAAAGTGCAGATAACCAGCTTGTTATCTGGTAAAAATGTGTTTTAGATGCCGTAAGGACTTTTAAAGCTGGCTTTACTCTGGAAAACACAAGCCCTACTTTTAGCATTAAGTGCAAAATTATCCGCATTAAGCGGATATGCAAATCGAATAGTAGGAATTCAAAGAAATGAGCAAGAAAGTTAAAACGTTATTTGATAAGATTTATGATAAGCATGTCGTAGAAAGCCGTGATGCTAGTCCTGATGTGTTTTATATCGATCGACATTTTATTCATGAAGTTACCTCTCCTCAGGCTTTTGATGGATTGAGAAAAAAAGGTTTGACAGTTGCCCGGCCCAAACAAACCATCGCTACCGCTGATCATAATGTTCCCACTTTAAACCAGCATTTGCCTATAAAAGAAATGCTTTCCAGAATTCAAGTGGAAACCCTTACGCAGAATTGTAAGGAGTTCGGTATAGATCTGTATGGATTAGGACATGAAAATCAAGGAATAGTGCACGTTATCGGACCTGAGTTAGGAATTACTCAACCAGGAATGACAATTGTCTGTGGAGATAGTCATACTTCTACGCACGGAGCTTTTGGTTCTATCGCATTCGGAATTGGAACATCGGAAGTAGAACAAGTGCTTGCCACACAATGTGTGTTGCAATCCAAGCCAAAAACCATGAAGATTGAGATTAATGGAGCTTTAAGCGAAGGGGTTTTGAGCAAGGACATTATTCTTTATATCATTTCGAAAATAAGTGCGGCTGGGGCCACGGGTTATTTTGTAGAATACTGCGGAACAGCAATCAGCTCCTTGTCCATGGAAGCTCGTATGACCATTTGTAATATGAGTATTGAGATGGGCGCGCGAGGTGGGTTGATTGCACCGGATGAGATTACATTCGAATATCTTAAAGGAAGATCATTTGCACCAAAGGGGGAAGATTGGGATAAAAAAATGGCTTATTGGTCAACATTGTTTTCCGATCCTGGGGCCTCATTTGACAAAGTTATCAATTTTGACGCTGCTGATATCGAGCCCATGATTACCTACGGTACTAATCCCGGAATGGGAATTGGAATCAGTCATGCCATTCCTACTGACGATGGAACTGGTGAGATCGACAAGGCAATGAGTTATATGAATTTATCTTCTGGTGAAAACTTGGAAGGACAACAAATAGATTATGTTTTCATCGGAAGTTGTACCAATTCTCGAATTGAAGATCTGAGATTAGTGGCTGACTTTGTGAAGGATAAAAGAAAAGCAGATAACGTTGAAGTTTGGATCGTACCAGGTTCGAAAAAAGTTGAAGCACAGGCAATCGAAGAGGGATTAGATCAAATCTTTTTGAAAGCCGGTTTTGAATTAAGACAACCCGGTTGTTCTGCTTGCCTAGCGATGAATGAGGATAAAGTCCCTGCCGGAAAATATTGTGTGTCCACTTCTAATAGAAATTTCGAAGGACGACAAGGACCGGGTTCTAGAACATTTCTAGCCTCGCCACTGACCGCCGCTGCTGCTGCTGTTACAGGTAAGATTACAGATGTTCGCAAACTTTTAAAAAACACCACATATGCCGTTTGATAAGTTTATAGATACTGCTGTGCCATTGCCGGCGACAAATGTGGATACGGATCAAATCATCCCTGCACGTTTTTTAAAGGCGACCACTAGAGAGGGGTTTGGAAAAAACCTATTCAGGGATTGGAGATATGACAACGAAGGGAATGAAAAATCAGATTTCGTTTTGAACCAATCAATATTTTCCGGATCAATATTGGTCACTGGAAAAAACTTCGGTTGTGGTTCTAGTAGAGAGCATGCCGCTTGGGCTTTATCGGACTATGGATTTAAGGTGGTGATCAGCACTTTCTTCGCCGATATATTTAAGAACAACGCATTGAACAATGGCATTCTTCCAATAGTCGCAGATGCTGTTACCATGTCAAAAATATTTAAAGCCATAGAAATTGATCCTACAACAAAAATTGAAATTGACTTGCCGAATGAGCGTTGGAGTTTTGATAGAGAGACTTATTCGTTTGAAATAAATGCATTTAAAAAAGAGTGCCTTATCAAGGGCTATAATAATATGGACTATTTGGTGTCAAAGAAAGGTCCGATAGAAAAATTTGAACAAGAACATATCTATTGTTAAAATGAGCGAACCACAAATTAGAAGAATAGCGATTCTAGCTGGTGATGGCATTGGCCCAGAAGTTACCTATTGGGGTAAAGAGGCATTGAAAATGATTGCCCAAGGTTTTAACCATCAATTCGTCTTTGAAGAGGCGTTGATTGGTCACGCCGCTATTGAGGCCACTGGAGATCCGCTACCAGAAGAAACGCTAACTACTTGCAAAGGAGTCCATGCAATTCTCTTAGGTGCTGTAGGCCATCCCAAATATGATAATGATCCACATGCTATTGTTCGTCCGGAACAAGGACTATTAAAAATTCGAAAGCAGTTGGGGCTTTTCGCTAACCTAAGACCCATAAAAATATTTGATGCCCTTTTAGGTGCCTCGTCTCTAAAGGAGTCAATATTGAAAGGAACGGACATTCTTTTCTACCGAGAATTAACCGGAGGAATTTATTTTGGCACACGAGCCAAGTCAGAAGATGGATTATCTGCTTATGATACCATGTCCTATTCTTTCATGGAAGTAGAACGAATAGCACGTAAGGCATTCGAAGCGGCCAAAGGTCGAAGGAAAATTGTTCATTCAATTGATAAAGCAAATGTGCTAGACTCTTCAAGATTGTGGAGGGCTACTGTAAATAAAATTGCTGCAGAATATCCTGAAGTTGCCTTACATCATATGTTTGTGGACAATATGGCCATGCAACTTATTAGGGATCCTAAGCAATTTGATGTGGTTATTACTGGAAATATGTTCGGAGATATTTTGACCGATGAAGCTTCACAAATTTCTGGATCACTAGGTTTACTACCATCCGCTTCGCTTGGAAAACTTGTTGGTCTCTATGAACCTGTGCATGGTTCGGCTCCTGATATCGCAGGAAAAAATATGGCTAATCCAATGGCCACCATGTTGTCAGCTGCAATGTTGTTGCGACATTCTTTCGAAATGGAGGAGGAAGCAAAATTGTTGGAAGATTCGATTGCACAAATTTTAGAGGAAGGTTATCGAACGAAAGATTTAGCAAATGATCAAACGGCCCACGGGATGATTTGCGGAACAGATCAGATAGGCAAACATATTTTAGAAAAATTAGAATCTAAGTTATTTCAATCTGTGGTGATTTAAATTTTTAAGAGGGAATTAAAAAACGTACTATGAGTGATAAAGTATTTATATTCGATACCACCCTTAGGGATGGAGAACAAGTGCCGGGGTGTCAATTAGATACTCATGAGAAAGTGGAGGTAGCAAAAAATTTAGAATTACTTGGCGTCGATATCATCGAAGCTGGCTTTCCAATATCAAGTCCTGGAGATTTTAAATCTGTCGTGGAAATTTCTAAAGCAGTAAATTATCCGGTGATCTGCGCGCTTACCAGGGCAGTGGAAAAGGATATTGATGTGGCGGCTGAATCATTGAAGTACGCGAAACGAGGTCGGATTCATACAGGAATCGGAGCCTCCGAATACCATATTAAACATAAATTCAAATCCACACCAGATAAAATAATCGAAAGGGCAATTGCTGCAACGAAGTACGCAAAGAAATATGTAGAAGATGTTGAATTCTATGCGGAGGACGCAGGTAGAGCAGACAATGTTTTTTTAGCAAGAATGGTGGAAGCCGTAATCAAAGCAGGAGCAACTACTGTAAATATTCCAGATACCACTGGTTATTGTCTGCCTGATATGTATGGGGAGAAAATTCGTTTTTTGAAAGAAAATGTGAAGAACATCGATCAGGCAATTATCTCTTGCCATTGTCATAATGATTTAGGAATGGCGACGGCTAATACTATCGCTGGAGTAATCAATGGAGCACGTCAAGTAGAAGTTACGATCAATGGAATTGGGGAAAGAGCTGGGAATACTTCATTAGAAGAAATCGCAATGATTTTACAAACACATAAAGATCTGCCTTATCACACTGATATTAAGAGCCAAAAAATATACTACAACTCACTGATGATTTCGAAAATGATGCGAATGCCAGTGCAGGCAAACAAAGCTATCGTTGGACGAAATGCTTTTGCACATTCCTCTGGAATTCATCAAGATGGCGTCTTAAAGAATAGAGAGAATTATGAAATAATGGCTCCTCAAGATGTTGGAGTTCCGGACAATGCAATTATTCTTACCGCTCGTTCTGGTAAAGCAGCATTGAAGTTTCATTTAGAAAGATTAGGATATGAAGTTAGTACAGAACGACTATTAGAAGCTTACAACGGATTTTTAGAACTTGCTGATCGCAAAAAAGATATTTGTGATGACGATCTTTTTGAATTGATGGAAGGAAAGCAACCAGAAAAGCAATTTGAAATTCAACATGTGCAAGTGGTATGTGGGAATCCAATTCAAGCCGTTGCGACAGTGGAGCTTGGTATAGGTGGTAAGAGTTATAGAGAATCCGCCACGGGCAATGGACCAGTCAATGCTGCATTGCGTGCAATAGACAGAATTATAGGTGAAAAAATAGAATTAGGCGAACTACTGATTCAATCCATGGACGGTGGCTCCCGAGATAAAGGAAAGGTCCATGTTTCTGTTAAGCACGATGAAAAAATGTACCATGGATTTGGTTTGGATCATGATATCGTAATGGCATCTGTGAACGCATATGTAAATGCCATAAATAAAATAAAAGGATTAAACATTAGACGTCAAAGAAGAATTAACGCGGCATTAAAAATGTCGGTATAAGATATTTGGTTTTTTACAATGTTAGGATTTGCAGGAAGAGGCCATCAATGTAATTTGGTGGCCTCTCTTTTTAAGTTAAAAATGCAAATAACAATTGCACGTAGACTATTTTAATAATTAGTGCAATTGGAAACATGATGGTATAGCCATTGCTAGGTAATTCATTTTCTGATTTATCCATTGCAAATTGCAGAATAGCTGGTTGATTGCTGACCATTCCCATTAAAAAACTAAATGGAATTTTTAGGAATTTATAACCAACCCAAAGCGTGATAAAAGCAGTAAGACAACTAATCAGCGTTCCTCCAATGAAAATCATTCCTGCGCCTCCATCGCCAATAGTTGTAAAGAAGGTTGAGCCGGATTGTAATCCAATCGTCGCTAATAACAATGTTAAACTAAATTGACGTAGCGTTAGATTAGCAGAATAGGGTAGCGTCCAAACTATGGGACCGGTTCGTCTTAACGCTCCTAAAAGTAATCCTACGATCAAAGGTCCTCCAGCGTATCCCAACTTAAACGAAACATCGGGACTCAAACTAAAAGTTATCATTCCTAGTAATAGACCTAGCGCCATGCCAACTCCAAAAGTGAAAAGATTTATGTGACTAATGGCATCGTAAGAATCTCCAAACAAACTCCTTAAACCAGGGATGTCTTCTTTTCTTGCAACGAATCGAATACGATCACCAATTTCCAAAACAGTATTTCCATCTGCTATAACATCTGTGTCCCCTCTTCTTACTCGAGTAATAATTGCTGAGAAATTTTCTCTTATGTTTAAGGACGCTATGGATTTTCCAGCAACTGCCGGATTGGAAACAAAAATTCTAGATCTTTGATACGGAGAACCTTCATCTGAAAGAGGTGTATTTAGTTTTTCACCAACTGCTTGGGCTACTTTTTCTAATTCCTCCTGAGATCCTCCAAGCGTTAGAATATCCCCATTATACAAATGAGTATCCCAGTCTGGCAGAATGATTTTATCTCCCTTTCTCAATCTTCCATACACAACCTTCCAATTATTAGATTTCAATAAATCTCTGAGGATAATTCCTTCAGGGGCTAATTTTTGAAGCCTAATGGACGCGGCATCCAAGTTTTGACCAGTGGGATAGTCTTTGGATAGTTCTTTTTCTTCTGCTTTAAAATCAATTTTTAACCATTTACTCATGAATGCAATGGCGATCATACCGCCTAGAACACCCATGGGATAAGAGATTGAATAGCCGATTACTGCTTCCTGCTGCATCCCATTTACAAGCGTTTCAGGGGCTTTTTTAAGAATGGAGTCCAATAGGCCAGCAAGAGCAGGGGTATTAGTGGTAGATCCAGCAAAAAGCCCTGCGCTCAAAGAGGGAGAGAATCCTAATAAGTAATGAATACCGGCCGTTAAGCCTCCTGATACAGTTAACATAGCCGAAATAAACAACACATCTCTAACACCGTTTCTACGAATATTTTTAAAAAAGGCACGACCATTGCTTAAACCAATAGTATAAACGAAGATTGAAAGGCCTAGAAGGAATATAATATTAGGTATTTGGAGACCAGGAAAAAGTCCGCCAAAGGCGAGTCCTAAAAATAACACAGCGGACACGCCTAAATTTGTTCCGCGAATTTTTATATTGCCCACTGCATAGCCTAAGGCAGCTACTATGAATAAAACCAGCAGTGGATTTTTGACTAGTACTTCGCTCATTTTTAGTGAATTATGCAGTTTTGAGGCTTAAAAAAGCCAAAAAAGAACATGAAAGTGGCCAAGAGTATTTGGCCGCAAATATGAAACATAAAGCCAATTTAATATTGGATTTGCCTATTTATTTCATATTTGTGTTAGAGCACTTTCATTCCATTTCACTCCTTAATAAATAAACCAAAGGTATCGCCTAGATTACCTTGATGGACACGAATGGAATTGAATAAAAGAAATTTGTGAAGAATTTGGGTTTTTAAGGCGTGTTAGGGGGTTGCATTTATTGTGACCCCCGTTTTTTATATCCATCCATTGCTCCAATCAATTTGGCAACTTTTTAAGTTTTTGCCATTTGACGATGGTAATCTTACTTAGGTCCATCTCCAAAAGCTGTTCTTCTTTAAAATCAGCCAAGGTTCTAATACATGTTTCTTTTGTAGTTCCTGCAATATTTGCAAGATCTTCCCTTTTGATATAGAAAGCCCCGGGTTGTAGTTCTGATACGCCGCTTTTTTTTGCAACGCTAATTAGGGCATGAGATACACGTTTTCGAACAGAGTCGTAAGCTAGTCTTAGAAGTCGCTCTTCTTTTTCAGCAATATTCTTTGCGAGCATTCTGATTAATTGAGCCGAAACATCACGGTCACCGTGAATCAGATCGAGGAATTCATTTTTCGGAATTAAGCTCACTTCTGTTGATTCCATTGCAGCTGCGCTTTCATAGTAATTGCTATTTTTTAAAAGGGCTAAGTAGCCAAGGAAATCTCCGGGACCTGCCAATGAAGTGATTAACTCTTTTCCGAACTCATTTTTTTTAAAACTCTTTATTCTTCCAGAATTGATAAAAAAAAGATATTTAGGTTTTTCTTTTTCCTGAATCAATAATTCTTTCTTCTTAAAAACACGGATCGTTCGTTCTGCTGATAAATCTGACAATGCCCTTTTACCTTTTGATTCATTTACAAATTTTTCCCATCCTATAGAAGTACCATCAAAAACTTTCTTTATTCGATCTGCTTTTTTTGTACGAATATCAATGGCATCCAAAAGTTCTATATCAGTAAATGGTTTAGTGATATAATCATCTGCCCCTAAACTCATTCCCTTTCTAAAGTCTTCTCTTTCAGATTTGGCAGAAAGGAAAATAAATGGAATATCCATCGTCCGATGATTTTTACTTAATATTCTCAATACGCTATATCCATCCATTCCAGGCATCATTATATCACAGATAATAACATCTGGTAGTTCACTAACTGCTGTCTCAATTCCTTGCTTTCCATCATTCGCTTTAATGACTTGGTAGGCTGAAAGTTCTAGAATTTCAGCAATATTTTCCCTAACATCGAAATTGTCTTCAATGATTAATATCTTTTTCATTGCCATTGTTTTTGGGTAAAGCAATAGTGAAAATGGATCCTTTCCCTAAAGTTGATTTAACTGAGATATCTCCCTTTAAAATTGAGACATAATCCCGAACAATATTCAAACCTAGTCCTGTGCCTTTTATATGAGATACGTTTCCAGCACGATAGAATCTGGTAAATAGAAAATTCATGTCAGTTTTAGAAATACCCATTCCTCTATCTTCTACTTCAAAGATTGTTTTATCTAATAAATTTTTTACTCGAATGATAATGACTTCATTTTCCTTGGAATACTTGCTGGCATTTGAAAGCAAGTTCAGCAAGATGTTTTTTAATAGAAAAGGATCTGTGTTGATTAATAAATTTTCTGAAGGATTTTGCAACCGAATGGTTTGTCCTTCTTTTAGGTTGTTTTGAAAATTTTCTATTGTTCGAAAACAGAATTCATTTATGTTGATGATTTCATCCGAAGTAGAAATTTTACCTTCTTCAAATTTACTAATTGAAAGAAAATCATCTAACATATATGTCATGTGGTTCAGCGCATTCTTAATCCGCTTAAAATGTTTTTGTTTTTTCTCAGAAATACTACCTTCTTCATACCTTTCTAGCAAAGTTATACTGGAAAGCACTGTGCTGATTGGTGTTTTAAATTCATGGCTTGCCATTGACAAGAATCTAGATTTAAGTTGATTTAATTCAAGTTCTTTTTCCAAACTGAGTTTAAGTTGTTTCTTGCTTTTTTCAAGTGCTAATTGAGCCTTTTCGCGTTCGTCAATTTCATCGTCAAGTTTTCTATTAGTATTCAATAATCTATTTACTACTGTGACCAATTCATTTGTTCTGATTTGTACTTCTTTTTCTAAGCGACTGTTCAACAATTTTAATTCTCTTTCAGTATGCATCAGCTGAGTGATATCAGAGCCACTGGCTAGTACAGACCTAGGGTTATCATTTTCATCGTAGTTAAAAGCGCTATGCCATTTTACTATTTTTGTGGAACCATCTTTGGCAACCACAGGATGTGCAAGAAATTCTAATAATTCTTGTTTACCATCAAATATTCCTAGCCATTCTTTTTTAAAAAGTTGAATTAGATGAGGTTCAAGAAATAATTCAAACCAATTTTTTCCTAACACTTCTTCAGAGCTATACCCGAGTATATCTGTTGCATATTTATTGAAAAGTAATAGTTCGCCAGATCGATCTATTTCTACAATGATGCTGTTGGTGACGTTTAAATATTTGCGAAGTCTACTTCGCTCTTTAAGAAGTGCAGTTTGGGTTTCTTTAAATTTACTCAGGTCATGTAGAATTCCGGAGTAGTATTTTTTTTCGTTTATGATAAATTTGGAAAAGTTTAAAAAAATTGGAATGATGTAACCATCTTTTCTCCTTGCGGAAACTTCGAAGCCAGCTCCGAATGGAGTACTATTTCCTAGGGCAATTGCCTTAATATTATCTGCGTCGAATTGCTGATCATTTTTTGCAACTAAAATGGAATAGTTTTGACCAATAAGTTCCTCCTCTTTGTATTGTAAGATCTTTGAAATAGCTGCATTCGCTGCAATGATATTTCCGTCTTCTTTTACCACCAACATGCCATCCATAGAGTCTTTAAAAGCCATGGATAATAGCAATTCAATATTAATTCCCTCAGTTTTGATGGATTCTTGCAGCATGTTGTCAGGGCTTGCTGCCTACAAATTACAGAAATACCAATGAAAAGTTAACAATTTAACAATCTGAAGAGAAGATTTTAGCCAACTCAAATTCAAAGTAGGTCCAATTTTCGGGGATGGAAGTAATCGCACCATGGAAAAATATGCAAATACTAAAGGACGGAAAACCTTTAAGATCCATTACTTAGAAAAATAAAAACAAGAAAATTGGAATTGACTTTTTAGCGTTTGCTTAGTCGTTTGGTAGCAATTACATTGCGATCATCCCCTAAGAATTGGATCAGATACATGCCGTTCGGCATGTCCATAATGTTATACCTAGCGTCAATTTGATGTTCAAAAGATTTAATTTTTGCGCCAAAGAGATTATAGATTACCACGGATTCAACCGCTGAATCGTTACTCAATTGGAAGAACTGAGAAGTGGGATTAGGAAAAATAGTAATCTCTGGATTAGTAGGATTAGGGAATGAAGCCATTGCTCCAGCGTTTGCAAAAGACAAACTAGAAAGTGTGACAAATAATATGAGTAATAATTGCTTCATAATCTCTACCTTGATTAAGGTAATGTTATACGGACATAATTCCTAGTCATTTCTTCATCCTTAAGGAATTATTAACAGTGGATTAATAATAAACCAGCTGCTCCTATATCAAAAGGATGCTTATGCTTTGAAAAAGGTTGTAATATCGTGATCAAAGTTGCCTAACTACGCATTTTCCCGTAATAACAAGAATTAAAATATACAAGCAATAAAATCTTACTTTCTGCAAAAGCTTGTTCAATTAGTGACAGCCAAATATTCCGTTTATCCTACTAATTGCTGAAAAAAGGACACAAAGTCATCTATACTCATTGATCCTTTATCTCCCTCTCCTTGGATTCTTACAGAAAGCTTTTGTTCCTCAACTTCTTTTTCACCCACAATCAACATGATTGGAATTTTATTCATTTCTGCTTGTCTAATTTTCTTTCCAATGGTTTCTGCACGATCATCAATTGTACCGCGAATATCAAAGGTGTTTAATTTGCTTTGAACTTCTTTACAATAGTCTACGAATCTATCACTAATAGGAAGCAAAATAAATTGTTCAGGAGTCAACCAAAGTGGAAACTTACCGGCACAATGTTCAATTAGAACACCAATAAATCGTTCCATAGAACCAAATGGCGCTCGGTGAATCATAACTGGACGATGGTTAGCATTGTCTGAACCAACATACTCTAGTTCAAATCGCTCAGGAAGATTGTAATCTACTTGAATCGTTCCCAGTTGCCATGATCTACCCAAAGCATCTTTAACCATGAAGTCTAGCTTCGGACCATAAAAAGCTGCTTCCCCTAATTCAGTAACAGTTTTTAGTCCAACTTCTTTGGTCGCATCAATAATTGCTTTTTCGGCTTTTTGCCAATTATCATCAGAACCGATATATTTTTCTTTGTTATTAGGATCCCTTAAAGAAATCTGAGCTGTGAAATCCTCAAATCCCATTTTATGTATCACGTGCTGGGTCAATTCTAACACGTTTAAGAATTCTTCCTTGAGTTGATCCGGCGTACAAAAAATATGCGCATCATCTTGCGTAAACCCACGAACTCTTGTTAACCCGTGAAGCTCTCCACTTTGTTCATAACGATAGACTGTTCCGAATTCTGCAATTCTTATTGGGAGCTCTTTGTAAGATCTTGGCTTATGACCAAAGACTCCACAATGATGTGGACAGTTCATTGGTTTAAGTAAAAATTCCTCTCCCTCCTTTGGGGTATGGATAGGTTGAAAACTGTCTTCTCCATATTTTTCATAATGACCAGAAGTAATGTATAATTCCTTCTTTGCAATATGTGGAGTAATTACCGGTTGGTATCCTCGTTTTGTTTGTTCGTCTTTTAGGAAATTTTCTAACCGAGTTCTTAGAGCCGTACCTTTTGGTAACCAAATCGGTAAACCAGCTCCAACTTTTTCAGAGAACATGAAAAGTTCTAATTCTGCACCAAGCTTTCTATGATCTCTCTTTTTGGCTTCCTCCAACATTTCTAAATATTGAGTAAGCTCTTTTTGTTTAGGAAAAGTAATTCCATATACACGAGTCATTTGCTGTCTAGAATCATCTCCTTGCCAAAATGCTCCTGCCAGGTTCATTAACTTCACTGCCTTAATTTTTCCAGTATCTGGAAGGTGTGGTCCACGACATAGATCCACAAAATTTCCTTGCTCATACAAAGTCAATGCTTCGTCTTCCCCTCTTTTTTCAATCAATTCAATTTTATACTCATCTCCTTTCTCTCCAAAGAATGCTAATGCGTCAGCTTTACTTATAGGTTTGCGAACATAGGCACTTTTAGTTCTAGCTAGCTCTAAGATTTTATCCTCAATTTTTTTAAAGTCATTACTGGATAGTTGACGATCTCCAGTGTCGACATCATAGTAAAATCCACGATCAGTGGCCGGGCCGGTTCCAAACTTAATTCCAGGGTATAAAGCCTCCAAGGCCTCTGCCATTAAATGAGCGGAAGAATGCCAGAAGGTCATTTTTCCATCTTTATCGTTCCAGGTTAATAATTGGACAATTGAATCTGCTTCTATTGGTCTGGTTGCATCCCAGACTTCTCCGTTCACTTTTGCAGAAACAACATTTCTGGCAAGTCCCTCACTAATTGAAGTAGCAATTTCCATGGCAGTAGTTCCTTTGGGATATTCTGCAACACGGCCATCTGGAAAAGTTATATTCATTACACTCATTGAAAAGATTGATTTTCTATGTTATCTAGTTAAAAGCAAATAATGGGCCTAGAAAGTTCCCAAGAAACGCCAAAATTAGAAGTTTTAAACTTAAGGCACAGAATAAGGCCTCTCTTTTTTGAATGATAATGTATTTGATGAAAAAATGTCTTTAAATAGGTAGATAATTGAGGAGACATAATTTGACTTTTTGGCTTAAACTTCTTTTATGCTTTTCCTGTTATAGACTAAAAATCAGAAAGATGCCTATCCAAATTGTACCTAAGGATCAACAAGCAAAAGGAGCCTTTAATGGCGGGGAAATTATAGAAAACAAACCTATTGGTTTTAATCGAGAGGGGGGAGCCTTGAAGGCTTATTCCAATCTCTTTTATTGGGCTTACGCTTCTGCCAATGTGGATAGTACCATTGGACTTCATCCTCACCAAGGCTTCGAAATCATGTCTTTCGTGCTTAAAGGACAGATACGGCATTATGATACAGCAGGAAAAGAATGGATTCCTTTAGAGGAAGGGGCTGTACAAATAATCAGATCTGGCAAAGGAATAAGTCATGCAGAATTCATGGCCAAGGACTCAGTGATGTTTCAGATTTGGTTTGATCCAGGTTTGGAAAAAACAATGGCTCAGCCGGCGACTTATGATGATTTTGCAAAGGAACAATTTCCGATAACAAAATCAATCAATATGGAAATTACTAGTTTGGTTGGGGGAGATGCACCTATAAAGATGGATTCCCCAGGAGTGGAAATCGAACGGCTTTCGATTTTGTCTGGAAAGCATGATTTGCAATTGGATGAAGAGAAAATTCACTCTTTTTATCTTATCAAGGGAGATGCCATGTTTGGAAATCAATCCGCTAAGCAAGATGATTTTATTAGAGTAAACGAAGAATCTAAACTAAGTTTTGAGAATGAGGAGCAGTTGGATCTTTTTCATATTTCTACTCCGACAAAGTTAGCCTATTCAACTTATGCTGAGCTGATTCGATAATGGCCAGTATAAGAAGTATACCTAGTTAGCTATTAAAAAAGCCATCTTGAAATTCAAGATGGCTTTTTAGTAAAAGGCGAATATTTATTTCACTTCAAAAGTCACTTTCAAGTTTACTCGGTATGCCTTGACTTTAGCGTCTTTTACAACTACTGATTGGCCTTGCACATAGGCGGACTTAATATTTTTCACAGATTTACTTGCACGTGAAATTGCATTTTGTGTTGCTTCCTCCCAGCTGTTTTTTGAATCAGCTAAGATTTCGATAACTTTCATAATTGCCATAAGTAATGGATTTTTTATTTGAATGAATTATTTAATTTAAGCTTTTTATTTTTTCGAAAATTTTATCTTCATCTCCGGAACTGTACTTTCTGCTATGATAAGCGATTTCTCCGTTTTTGTCAAAGATGAAAGATTGAGGCAGGCCATTCAATCCGCCAGGTAGGACTAATCTGAATTCTCTATTTAGGTCTCTATAGGATTTCCAAGGCCACTGGTTTTCATTAACTTGCTTTACGAACGCTCCAAAGTTTTTATCCCAATCAGTGGAAATGGCTACTACGTTGAAATCTTTTTCTTTTTGCCACCCAGCATATTTTTCTTTTATCGCCTTCATTTCTAATCTACATGGGTAACAAGTAGTCAGCCAAAAAAGAACAAGGGTAGGTTTGCCATTATTAGGAATCAACTCGTTTGAAGCAACCACTTTTTTATTAACATCTTCCAAAGGAATATCAAAAGGATATTTAGTACTGATTTCTTCCTTTTTTCTAGATCTGCTCATCATCTGAGTACTTCTGCTCGGAAGACTGTCTTTAACTATAGTTGCTAGTTTTTCTTTAGTTTGATTTGTTGTTGAACCTATTTGATTTTGTCCATCACTCACTTCCGCTGAAGCGGTGGGTTGACATTGCCAAATCGTTAGCACAAAAAGCAGTGTAAGGATGTTTTGAATATTCATAGGTAAAGAATTATTAACTATTTTTTTTCAACTTTTCCAGTCGTTCTGCAGTGTCTTTAAAGTCAGGATCAAATGTTAAAACCTGCTTATAATCACTTAGAGCAGCAGACTTATTGTTCATTATTTCCGCACAAACACCCCTGTAATAGTAGGCCATAACATAGACTGGATTAGTTTTTACGGCAAAATCAAAAAATTGATTGGCTTTTGGTATAGAATCTTGTTCTAAATAGATCAATCCAATGTTAAAGAAGGCTGGACTATTTTGCTTATCAATTCGAGTAACTGATAGGAAATCAGCCTTTGCTTTTTCCAAATTACTCTTTGAGTAGTGATAACTTCCTCTGCTAAAAATAACATCAGGATCATCTGGCTGAATATTCAATGCGGTATTAAAATAGCGTTCAGCAATAGGCTTATTCAACCCTGCGAATAGGTTTCCCATTGTAATCCATGCGTCTACTAACTCAGAATCATATTCAACAGCCTTGTTAAATGCATTGATGGCACGAGCAGTATCTTTAGTTTCTTTTAAGTTTAATCCTAATAAAAAGAATGCTTCCGCATTGTGGGCGTCAAGCTTTAAAATTTTGTCAACTGTTCTCGTAGATTCTGTATGTAATTCTAATATCATTTGGAATTCCCCAAGCTTTAACAAAGTGGGAATCCGTTGGTTAAATTTTTTGGCTGCGAATTCCATCGTGTTCAAAGCAGGTTTTGATTTAAAATAATCCATGTAGACATCGGCCAACAAATGATAAAATTCAACTTGATTCGAATCTAACCCTATAGCTTTACTTAAGTCAACTATGGCTTGGTCAAAGCCTTGATGTTCGTAATAGGACTTACCTCTTTGATAATATAAGTTTGGATTTTGTGGATCAGATCTTAATTGTACATTCAATTTATCTATCTCTGGAACATTTGTACTTTCAAATACTGCGAGGTCTTCCTCTGGCGCATTTTTTTCTCCCGATCCGCATGCAGATAGCACTAAAATGATGGATAAAAATCCAAAATAACTTCGAATATTTTTCATAGCCTAAAATTACCTATTCTATTCTTCTAAAATAACGTTGTGAATCTAAAGATAGCTTACCGTCATCAAAAAAATGTCATGAGTAGGTTAATTACCTCTATTATTGACGTGCGAATTGAAATTTCCAGGTCGACTTGTAGTTTCTTGTATCTTTGAGGCTTTAAATAAAATGGAATTTTATGGCAAGCGGAAGACCAAATGTAAATGAATACGCTCCTTATTATCAAGGATATGTTGCGCTAGTGCAAACTGACAATATTCGAGATCAATTACTTTCAGCATATCAAATTAGTACTGCTTTCTATGAAAATATTCCATCTGAGAAGTGGAATTTCGCTTATGATGAAGGCAAATGGAATATCAAAGAAGTACTGCAACACATTAACGATACTGAGCGTGTTTTTGCATATCGGATGTTAAGAATTGCGCGAAAGGATAAAACGCCCATGCCTGGTTTTGATCAGAATATTTTTGCTGAAAATGTTCATCTTGATACTCGAGATCCAGCTCAACTACTGCAAGAATATAAAACTGTTCGGATCGCTACTTTGTCATTGGTAGATAGCTTTGAAGAAGAAGTCTGGACATTTGTCGGAAATGCTAGTGGTCAGGATGTAACGGCGAGGGCAATAGCTTTTATGATTGCTGGTCATGAAATACACCATAGAAATATCTTGGAAGAAAAATATTTAGATTAAAGCTTCAGTACATAGTACGCATCGCAGCCACCATGTCCGGTGTTTCCGAGGGTTGTGTCCAGCCGTTCAAAACCAAATTTTTTATAAAGTGAATTGGCGGCCTCCATGCTTTCAAGTGTTTCTAAGTACATTGTTTCATAGCCAAATAACTTAGCTGAATCAATGCATTGATTCATCATTTTTTTGCCCCACCCAAGTCCCCTCAATGCAGGCATGAAATACATTTTTCTCAACTCACATATTTCCTTTGTTCCACCTTCCAAGGGAGCAATTCCACCACAGCCAAATAACTTTCCTTCCTTTTCAATAACAAAAAAAATAGATCGATCAACTTTATAGTGTTCGAACATGGCATCTACTTCTGGGTCATGAATGGAAGTTCCTTCTCCAACTGCCCCAAATTCAGTCATCACAGTTCTAATTATTTGTGCAGTAGCAAGGTTGTCTTTTTGTTGAATTGCTCTAATTTGAAACATGGGGTAAAATTAAAAAAGCTCCTTCACATTGTGAAGGAGCCTTATATTTTAATCTGTAGTGACTAGATTATTTTTTTAGAAGATTTCCTAGGAAACCCATTCCTTTCTCAGCTAGATCGTCCATGAAAGAACCATCGCCATCTGCATCAAGAAATTTTCCAATGATACCCATTTCTTGGCGCTTTTGGTTTTGACCCATCATTCCAGAAAGCATTCCTGCAATTCCAGATGCATCTAGGCCTTGTTCTCTTTTCTGCTTTCCAAGCATTCCAAGCACCATTGGAGCTAGCATAGTCATCATGTTGCCAGTTTTATCTCCGCTTAATCCGCTCATTTTAGATATCATATCAATCGCTCCGGATTGCTTTCCACCTAGAACGTGCTTAAGTATTCCAGCTCCGTTTACCATTTTAGGGTTGCTAGCTTGTGCATTTCCACCCAAAAATCCAGAGATGTTATCAAGGAAACTACCATCGTGGTCTCTTTCTAATGCATTGTTTAATGCTTCAGCTCCTTGAGGCTGACTTGCATTTTTGGCAATTGCACTCATAAGTGTGGAAAGAATTCCATTGGCTGCCGCGTTAGTTTGCTGCTTATCAGCACCTAGTGATTGGCTTAGTTGATCAACAAGGCCTTCTGAAAGTTGTCCTTGTAATAAATCTAAAATGTTAGACATGTCTATTTAATTTAAGTTAAAAGGCGGGTAATTACCCTAAGTAAAAGTACTTGTACCTTTACTATTGGCTGCAAAATACTGCTAATTTAGAAAACGAACTCAATAACCATGAGACTTTAAGGGATTTTTAAGTCTTAAGGATTGTCGAAAAAATGCAAGACGAACATTGCCGTAGTGAGATTTGATTTAGGCAAAATTGTTTTCGAAACAATGATTGTCTCTCATTTCGCAAAGAATTCGCTTGGAATCACAGCGCAAATAGTTTTCTTTGTAGAAATCACTAAAGTATTTTGGAAGGAAAGGACACTATGCGGTTTGACTTAGAAACAAATGATCAACTACCAGATTGGGAATATCTTTCCGATGCTACCGCATTTCTGGTAGACCACTACAATAAGGATTCTGCCAAATCTTTAGTTTATCATAATTATAGTCGTGCAAAACAAATTGCCTTGTATGCTTTCCAACTTGGAAATGAGGAGAAAGTACAGCAAGAGGAGTTGGAATCCTTAATCTTGGCAGCCTTATTCCTTGAATCAGATCTAATTGTTGAAGACCCTAGTTTTGACAATAAGAAGGTATGGCAAGCATTCAGGACTGAGATGGAGTATGACCATACCACACTGATTCGAGTTCCGGCTTTATTAAGTCACTATGACGATGCTGAGAGAAAATCAAGATTGGTCAACTTACTCCGAGATGCTCGGCTCGCAAGTGATATCGAGCATTTTCAGGTTCAATTACCCTATTTGAAGCTAGAAAAGGAATTCTTGGAAAATAGTCAGATAAAGATGAATCTCTTTTATCAAGATTATTTACAAAAAATTCGCGACCATCAGTTTTTAAGTGAGTCTGGGAAAAAGCATTTCGAACATAAAAGAAATGAGCTTCTTTTATTTTTGAAAACTAAATTGGATAAGCAGAGCGGTGATACCTTGGGACAAAACGGGGTTCAAGAGCGATTGATTCGGCCATTTGAAGGACTTGAGAAAAAAGTACCGAATTCTGCGATTCAAACTTATTTCAGAACCAACTATAGAAATCATATTAATTTAAGTGCGATTGCTGATAACAAAGCCAACATAATGATCTCTGTAAATGCCATTTTGATTTCAGTGGTTATTTCGATCATGAGTTATCAAAATCTCTCCGAGACAAATCCGATGGTGCTTTTACCGGTGGTAATATTTCTAGTGACTGGCATGGCCTCCTTAATTTTTGCTGTCCTTTCTATTCGTCCTAAAATTACAGCGCTGAATACACCTCCTCCAAAGCCTGCTATCGCAAAAAAGAATATTATCTTCTTTGGCAATTTTATTACTCTGGAGTTGGCCGAATATGAAGAGGCAGTGGATGCCATGCTGAGAGATGGCGAATTGCTTTATGGAAATATGGTTCGGGACATCTATTATTTAGGGCTTGTGCTAGATAAAAAATATAGATTTCTTACTGTTTCCTATAACACATTTATGGTTGGGTTTATCGCAACAGTGCTAAGTTTTTTAATGGTACTATTCTTTTAAAAAAAAATAACAATCGACAAGAAATTTCTCCTCGCCGATTGTCAAGATAATTTGCTTTTCATTATTGATTTTTATAGTCCAAGAAAACGTTGGATTGTTCACAGACGAACACATCAAATCCTCCTTTCCAAGTGTAGTAATATCCTGCATCAGCATAAAAGCTGTAAAAACCTGCAGGTATTTGGGCGCAGGTGGTTGAGAATGCAGGTATGCTAAATTCGAACCCATCAGTGGAAAGAAACATATCCAAATCTGTGGTATTGTCAAAACATACCTCTCCAGTAGAATTGTACTCACAAGGAGGCGGCGGCGGAATTGGATCGTAGTCATCCTCCACTATGATACAAGCACTCATGCTACTAAGCATGATAACAGTTGCGATTAAAAACAATTTTGAATTCTTCATAATGGCTTTTTTTTAAATGACGATTTATTTCTAAAAATGTCGCAGCGCATTAAGAGAAGATTAACGAACTAGAAGGTTTATTACCCTGTTTTAAATCCTTTTTAAGAGTTTATTGAATAGAAAGATGATTTGATGACAACAAAAAAAGGAGGCTGTCTCGTAGACAGCCTCTCCAAAAGAAGTACCCTTTTATGCTCCGAAAAAACTAATGATATACCAAATATGCATGCTCAAAAGGAATTTTACAATAGCCTGCTCTTTCGTTATGTGACACTAGTTTGGAAGGGGAATTCTTTGGAATCCAATTCTATAAACCAACCATAGCAATGATTTTACAAATACAGCGGCATTTTTTTTAAGAAAAAAAGATTCTTTAATTAACATTCTTCCGCGAGTGGAAAAAAGGAATTTTAACTTAAATATTTTCCAACAATCGGCATTCTGCGTCCCATGCCAAAGGCTTTTGGAGAAACTCTTAGAATTGGTGGCGTTTGATAGCGTTTAAACTCGTTTATATTGACCAAGCGCAAAGTTTTTTTGACAATTTTTTCGTCAAAACCTTGGGCAATTATATCTTGAGGGTCAGTACGTTTTTCTATGTATTGAAAAAGTATTTCGTCCAAAATATCGTAGTCAGGTAGGCTATCGGAATCTTTTTGATTGGGCCGCAATTCGGCACTAGGAGGTTTGCTAATTGTGTTTACTGGAATCCACTCTTTTTCTTCATTGATAAATTTAGCTAAAGCGAAAACTTCAGTTTTGTAGACATCTCCAATCACTGAAAGACCGCCACACATATCTCCATATAAGGTGCCATAACCAACGGCCGCCTCAGATTTGTTTGAAGTATTCAAAACGATGTTGCCAAATTTATTTGACATGGCCATCAATATCATTCCTCTAATTCTTGCCTGAAGATTTTCTTCAGTTACATTAAAAGGTTTGTCCTCAAACTTAGGTTGCAATAATTCCAAGTAGCTATCATAAACCGATTTTATTGGAACGATATCATAGGGCATTCCATAGTTCTCAGCCAATTTTACAGCATCTGCAATGGAGTGGTCAGAACTAAAATGAGAAGGCATAAGAATACATCGCACATTTTCAGCTCCAAGAGCTTGGGCAGCTAATGCGGCCGTCACCGCTGAGTCTATTCCCCCAGACAGGCCGACCAAAGCTTTAGTGAATCCAAGTTTTCCAAAATAGTCTTTGATCCCCATGACCAATGCATCTTGGATCATAGCATATTTATGCTTTGGTTGAGGACTATTTTTCGTTCCTTCAGAAACCTGGTTTAAATCAAAAACTTTAACGACCTCTTCGAAAAAAGGTAGCTCTTCGTAAATTTTACCATTTGGCGAAACAACCAATGACCCCCCATCAAAAATGAGTTCTGTTTGAGCACCTACGTGGTTTACATAGAACATTGGAATTTTATACCTAGAAACATTTGACCCAACTATCTCTGCGCGTGTATCAGCCTGCTTGTAATTAAAAGGGGAGGCAGATAAATTCAGTATGAAATCAGGATTTTGAGCAACCATTTCATCTAAAGGGCAAATTTTATAGAGTGGATTTTCATTTCCAATGTTCCAAATATCTTCACAAATGGTCAATGCAATTTTCTTTCCTTTGAATTCAACCACTTCATGAGTTGTCGTCGGCTCGAAGTAGCGATATTCATCAAAAACATCATAGGTTGGAAGTAGTGTCTTGTGCTGAACCGCCAATATTTTTTTATCTGCAAGGAAAAAGGCAGAATTAAAAAGGTCCTTTCCTTCGGGTACTGGATTTTTTGAAGGTGATCCGACCACTATGGCTATCCCATCAGCAGCCTGGCGCAGTTGATCTACACTATTTTCGGCTAATCCAATAAAATCGTCAAATTCTAGGAAATCTCTCGGAGGATAGCCACAAGTGGCTAATTCACTAAAACAGATGATGTCCGCTCCTTGTCCTTTAGCTTTAGCTACTGCCTTCAGCATTTTCTCCGTGTTTGACTCAAAATTACCGATGTGGAAATTCAATTGTGCTACTGCAATCTTCATACGTATTGATGTTGAAAAATAAAGGTAGAAAAATGTTTTTCTTATCTTCGCCTCATGCAGAATTTTGTGGTATCGGCGAGAAAATATAGACCCCAGCGTTTTGATGAAGTGGTTGGGCAAGGGCATGTGGCTCAAACGTTGAAAAATGCATTGGCTAATGATCATTTGGCCCACGCTTTTTTATTTTGTGGACCTAGAGGAGTAGGTAAAACTACTTGCGCAAGAATCTTGGCTAAGATTTTAAATTGTGAGAATCAAACTGACGATCAGGAAGCCTGTAATACCTGCGGTTCTTGTAAGGGTTTTAATGATAATGCCTCCTTTAATATCACTGAGTTAGATGCTGCTTCAAATAATTCGGTTGAACAAATGCGGGCGCTTATTGAACAAGTGAGATTTGCTCCCCAGCAAGGGGCGTATAGAGTATTTATTATAGATGAGGTTCACATGCTATCTGCCTCCGCCTTCAACGCTTTTTTGAAGACTTTAGAAGAACCACCTTCTTATGCAAAGTTTATTCTTGCAACCACAGAAAAGCATAAAATTCTTCCTACTATTTTATCAAGATGTCAGATTTTTGATTTCAAAAGAATTCAAGTAGCAGATATAGTTAGTCATTTGGAAGGTATTTGCAAAAAAGAAAAAATCCAAGCAGCGCAGGATGCATTGCACATTATAGCACAAAAGGCAGATGGCGCCTTGCGAGATGCGCTTTCAATTTTTGATCGAATTGTCAGTTTTGGAGGGGATAAGATCGTTTACGATGATGTAATTTCTAATCTGAACATCTTAGATTATGATTACTATTTCAAAGTGGTGGATCATTTATTGGTAGAAGGGCTCCCTAATTTGTTGAATATTTTTAATGAAATACTCCAAAGCGGATTTGAACCAGATATTTTCATGAATGGTTTATTAGAGCATTTTAGAAATCTTTTGGTTTGTAAAAATGAAAATACAACTGCCTTATTAGAAGTTAGTGATTCCTTGAAAAAGAGATATCATGAACAGGCCAAAGTGAGTGATACAGGATTTCTATTATCCGCCATTAATTTAGGTAATGAATGCGACGTTAATTATCGAATGGCTAGAAATAAGCGCCTTCATGTAGAAATGACCTTAATCAAGATGACTTATATCAATAGGTTAATCAATACCCCAGTATTTACTCAAGAAGGTTCCGAAAAAAAAAAGTTTGATCGCATTGAAGGAATCGTAAAAAAGGTTGTTCCCAAAACGAACAAATCGAATCCAGAATCGAAGAAAGAAATATCAAACGAATCTTCAGTGGCAAATATTGAAATCAAATCTCCACCGCCGGCAGAGGAAATAAAAACAGACATCGTAAAGGAGCCAAAGCCAATTGCTCAAATACCTCAGGCGTCTAGGCCAAAAATTGCTTCTCCATCTATAAAATCGGATAATGCTTCCTTGTTACTTTCGAAACTTGAAAGCGAATTGATGGAAGGAGAAGAGGGTGAGCAGAAGGAAGCTGTAATGCCAACGATGGAAGAAATTAAAAAGGTTTGGTTAGAACAAACAGAATTGCAAAATTCCCCTACCTTCAAGAATATTCTTAGACATGCAAAAATTGAAATGGAGGAAACCACGCTGGTAGTTAATGTGGGATCTACCGTTGCCAAAGAGATGGTGATTAATGGCATGGACTTTTCCCGTGCGCTGAAGGCCGAAATCAATTATCCTCAACTTGTGATGCAGGTTGTTGTGGACCCTGAGCAACTTACTGCTCAGAGCCAAGTTGAACCAAAGAAGGTGCTCACCATTAAAGAAACTTATGAGCTTATGAAAGAAAAAAATCCTTTGGTAGAAGATTTACGGCTCAGATTTGATTTAAAAATTGATAGATAACTTAAAATCTGTAAAACCACAGTCAAAAAAAGAGATTTTGGCCCTAAACAAAAGCTTAAATCTAATGTTTTTGATAATGAAACCCTCCTAAGAAATAAAACCAATAGAATGGGAAATCAATGTTTTTGGTATTTGGAAGATGTCGATCTCATAGGTATGATTGATCAAAAGAAAGCTATGGCTGCCCGCGATAAAGTTGTTGATCGCAATTTTAAAAAGGGAGAGAAAGTATATATGCCAGAGGACGTTTCAGACAAGATTTTCTTTGTAATGGAAGGACGTGTTAAGATTAGTTCCATAGCAGAGGATGGTAAGGAAGTTACCAAAACCATTGTCAATAAAGGAGAGATATTCGGAGAGTTGGGATTGGTTGGAGAAGAAAAGAGACGTGATGTAGCCACAGCAATAGAATCCACCACAGTTTGTATTATGTCATTGGAGGATATGCAGTCAATGATGAAGACGCAAAGTGCGGTCTCTATGTTTATTATGAAAGTACTGGGGAATAGAGTAGTGGATATGGAAAAGAGACTAGAATCCTTAGTTTTTCGAGATAGCAGAACCAGAATTGTAGAGTTCCTCATAGATATTGTAGGAAAA
>CALGJW010000258.1 GCA_937930025.1 uncultured Saprospiraceae bacterium
AGGTAAATGAAGGCTGACTTTTGAAGTTGCTGTGACTGGTTGTCCTGGCCGATCCTTATTCCACAATTAAAAAAAATCAGCTAACCTTTCTTAGAAGAAAAGTTAGCTGAATGATTGGATTCAAAAGTCGGCAAGCAGGAAGTCTGCAAGTCTTGCTGAGTCTTTCAAAAGTTTACACCTCAACAGGAATCATTTTCCACATGGTCCCGGTGGCATTCGTTTGACCTGATAAGAATCCAGCCCCACCAAGGGTGTTTTTATCAGATAATCCACCATTTCCTTCCAACACTACTGCCAATGAAAAAAACAAGTTTTCACAAAGAGAAATTGAACTGCTAGGATCATTGGCCAGGGCAGTCGACAAGAAATTGCAGACCGCCTTTTTATTTCTATAAAAACAGTAGATTTTCATCTAAAAAATCTACGCGAAAAGGCAGCTTGCACTAATACCGCTGCATTGATCAAGTTTGCGATGGAGAATGGTTATCAATAAAATACCACGTAAAGGTTTTTAGCATTTTTGAACGATCTCCGTAAAGCTAATTAGATAGGAGGACAGGGTAGAGCTGACGGTTGAAAGAAGGAAAAGAAAAAACATTCTTCTAAGGTTTTTCCTTAAAAAAGAGTATTGGAACCTCCATCAAGAAGTTCCAATACCTCAAATTTATTATGTTTGCAAATGGATCAATCCTTACTTTTGAACGACCATTTTACCTATAGAAATTCGTTTACCATCAGCATTAATCATAAAATAATAAACACCACTTGGTAAATCTTCGGCCCTAAAGGTGTATTGATTATCCTTATTATCCAAGGGAATACTCTTTAAGGTTACTCCATTTAAATTGTGCAACAATAATTCTGCAGAGACGGTGTTCTCTGGTAATTCATATTTTACGGTTGCCTCTGTTCTGAAAGGATTCGGGAATATTTCTGCCGCTGCGTTCTCTTTTTCTTCCAAAATATCATCAAAATTCTCTACGCTATCATCCGACCAATGAGTAGCCTGACGAATCCATACCCAACCT
Source organism: uncultured Saprospiraceae bacterium (assembly GCA_937930025.1). GTDB lineage: Bacteria > Bacteroidota > Bacteroidia > Chitinophagales > Saprospiraceae > JABDJM01. The sequence continues at coordinate 1,029 of CALGJW010000258.1, forward strand.
GAAGGTGGATCTGAATAAGGAGGACAAGTATTTTTAGCCTCTACTCTATAGTAACGATTGTTTTGAATGTCGAGATGAGAAATACCTCCATAATAAAATGTATTTAATCCATTCCAATCTTGTGCAGGGTGATAAGTGATTAAATGAGCGCCAACACTGTTTCTTAAGGTCGCTGCTGATTGAGGTGCACGCCATCCTAAGCTTCCCAAATCCCACATTCCAATACTCGTAGAACAACACCATGGCGTTTGGACGGTAGGTCTAGGTTCAAAAACCATGGACATTCTATAGTTACTATGAATCTCTGCGGTAGCATGCCATCTAGATTTACCATTTCCTTTACCCTGAGCATAGATGCTTCCGTTCGAGTGCATCCCTACCGTTCGCGTTGTATTCGGATTCATTGTGAGGGTTTTCTTCCCACCAATTCCAATTCCCTGCTGACCAGAGGCTGAAAAGCTTTTAATCTGAAATGGCGTAGAAATCATCGAAGTAAGAATAGTTTCAAGACTGGTAATATCTGCGGCTGTTGCAGTTCCGGCTAGTATCGCTTTTGCCACCACAGCTGCTAATTCAACGATATTGATAAAGGCTTGAGGATTCCAAGCAATACCTTCTTCTTTGTGTTTTCCTGCGAAATCCGCATATAAAAGCTGGTATTGATTAGAGGGTTGTTCTATCGTATAAATAAAGGCGTATTCTTCTGTTTTTGATTTTACTTCACTACTCTTTTGTGATCTTTGAGTTTTGTCCAACCAGTGGTTAGAATTATATTTAACATCAATGTCAAGTTCTTTGACGCAGCCACATCCGTATGACTTTTGTCCGTTTTGAGCACATAGGTAAGTTATGCTCATCTTAGATAAATTCGGTGGTGTACTTCCTTTGTGCAAATTAATTGCTTGTGGGCTTTTAGTTCTTCTGTGGCCTGAAAATACATATTTCATGTGGTAAGCCGGTCCGTGATCTATTTTATAGGTTTGATAAGAATGTCTTCTGTAACCTTTGTTGTCACTTGAGGTTTGATTAATGGCGACCCTTGGAGAAAGATTAAGGGTACCAATACCTGGTTCAACTTGGATGGCTGTCGTTACTTGGATCGTCTTGCAATAGCAAGGTACATAATGATAAATTGGCCATGCTCCATCTGTAAAGCTTAAGAAAAAGGTCGTTAATTCTTCTTGATCTATATTTGTATCCGCTTCCATAAATTCAAATATGGATACTTCAGAATCTTGCCCAAGGGCGATCCATTCTTGAATTCTGTCGAATACCACTTGAGATACATAAAGGTTATCACTATAATCTGTCGAAAAGACGTTTTTGGTAGAAAACGTTGGATCACACGCTTCGCGTACTCTCCATTCATATTCTTCTGGATTGTCTAAATTGGAGAGTAGGAATTCAGTAGTATTTACAAACTCACTATTCCATTCTGCACTTCCTGTTACTCTGTATTGTACTTCAAATAACGAGGAAGGATTATCACTAACCCAGGTCAAGTTGGCTGAAGTTTCATCCGCTGTTCTTATTAATTGTGTAAATAAAGCACTTGGAATTTTACAACTTGCTAAAACTTCAATTGGTGAGTCTACCTTTTCTCCATAGAAGGTTAATAATTCAAATGACGTAGTAGCAGATGCCGGAACAATAACCTCCATGGTGTTGTCATCTTGAATTTTAAAATTAGCTTGTACTTGTCCATTTCCATTGGTACTGTTGAAAGATACCTGTACAACGTCCGATAAATTTTCTCCTTGGATGATAACCATATCATCAGTTGTGACAATGGCAGGAGTGACGGCATTAATTTGAGGCGTAGGATAATTGCCTTGTACGTGATTAACTACAAAATTTTCAAATAAGGAATTCGTTTGGAAATTAAACTGCTGAATGCTTTCGAATTCAGGAGTATCCATCAATACTATTTCAAATTCATCACCGGAAAATTCCATTCCAGTATTTGTGGCCAATACAACAGGTTCTACTGTCGAAAACCAAAATGAAAGACCTTCTTCATTAGGGTAAACACCTAAGGATAATAATTGTGGATTTCCCAATAAAGTACCCATCATCTCTTGCGCTGTCTGCGCTTCTCCAGAAAATACTCCTTGGTTGTAAACTTTGATAGTTACTAACTGACCAGGTATATTGGATTCACTTAGGCTTAGATATACACCTCCTC
>CALGJW010000259.1 GCA_937930025.1 uncultured Saprospiraceae bacterium
TAAGGTTGTTTGCGGTGTAGGTTGTTGCATAAGCCATAACATCAAAGTTTAGAGTGATGCCTATCGATATAGATAAGCGCCTATGTGTATAAGAAGATATTTAGAGGGGCGGAAGGGTTAGCTTCGTGTTAAAGGCAATTAGGGAAATGTTAAGAAAGAAAATAAAGGTAAAATGAAACAGCTAATGTCACTGTAAATCAATTAGTTATAAAGGATGAGTATTTTGGACAAATAATGAAAAATTTAATTTTTTTCGAGATTTTATCAATTTACCGGAATTCCAACTTCAGAAACAAAAATTCCCGACATAATGCCAGCGCCATTTTGAACATTGCTAAAGATGGAAGTGGCTTCTGCCCCAGGTAAAAGGTCCGCGTTAATGGATCTGGCATGAGAATAGTAAAACTTGTAGGCTTCTTCTGAAAGTGTTTCTAGCCTTACAAAAAGTAAAGTACTGTCCATTTCTACATCTTCAGGGATATCATTTATGTCGCCTGGAAGGTCACCTGGAATATTGCCAGATTTTGCAATTCCTGCAATTTCAACTAAGCTTCCTCCGTAATCATCATCCTTAAACACATAACCATTATCCAAATATTTTTCTGCTTCAGCTGGCACAATCTCTTGTGGCATTTCAATACGAAAATCATCGATAAATACTTTTTCGCCTGAAACGCTATCCGTTTTAAATCCTCGAAAGAACATTTTCATATAATAGTAATTCACCTCAGCTGGATCTTGAAAATTGAAGTTTAATTTATATGAATTGCCATCTAAATATTCTACATTACTATTTGAGATTGACACACCATTTGGAATTGTCGCAGTTGCGGTAACTTTCTCAAGATTTCCAAACTCTACATCTATTCGATATTCCGTGTCAATTTTTGGAATAAAACTGGAAGTGAAAAGGCCTAAGTCATCGTCAGAATTTTTTGAATAAATGAGCGATTCTAAAAAAAACCCATTTTCAAACAAAGACACATCTGCATCTGCTAGCTCAACTATATTAAAACCTTGATTAATAGGAAAGCTTTTTGTAACTGAGGCCTTAATGACCTCCAAATTATTTACAAAGGTATTTAGAATAATTTTATCCTTAGCACCTTCGATATTCGGATCAAATTCCTTAGTACAACCCGTTAGTAAGAGGATTGCCAGTAAACTGTGTAGCGAATTTTTTAAAAATGAAAATGGAATTGAATTAATAAGATGCATTGTTTTTTAGATTAAAATGTCAAATGATAACTAACGGTTGGCATGATCGGAAAAAGAGAGCTTTGCGTATACTTAGTAATGAACTCATTCCCTGTTTCATTTTCAATAACGTCCACTGAACTTTGAAAAGCAACTGGGTTGAACTTATTGTAGGCATTAGTTAGTCCAAAAATCAACTCTGCCTTCCAATCTTTTTTGGTAATCCAATTCCATTCGGCGGTTAAGTCCAATCTGTGATAGGTAGGCAAACGGAGATTATTTCTAGTGGAGGAATTTTTATTGAATCCAGGATTTTCAAGTGAGATATCAAAACCCACTTGATTTTCATTGGGAAAGGTGAACCAACTATAATTTTGACCTGCTTGAAAATTAGGATTTACATGAGCAAAGGTTGGGAAAGTCACTGCGTTTCCTGTATACAAGATCCAAGTAGCATTTAGCGCCCATTTTTCATTTAATTTATAATTTCCAACAATTGAAATGTCATGTCGTCGATCATATTTATACGGAAACTCCTCGCCAAAATTTATATTTTTAAAGGTTCGATTTGACCAAGCTAAAGTATAACCCAACCAGCCTGTCAGTCGGCCTTTTTTCTTTTGAACATAAAATTCTAAGCCGTAAGAAGTTCCTGAACCTACATCAACTTTGTCTTCCCAGCTTTTACTATTTACTAGAAAACTAGCACCTTCCTTGTATTCTATAAGATTGTCCATTTCCTTATAGTAACCTTCTACTTCAACGCTATACATTTTGCTGAATTGAATTGCCGTTCCAAGGGAATATTGTACTGATCTCGGTGGGGTAATCCTTTTTGTTACAGGCACCCATAAGTCTGAGGAGTTTATCAAAGATCCATTCGTTAATAGATGCAAGTACTGAGTCATTTGAGCATAACCTGCTTTGATTGAAATTCGATCAGAAAGTAAGTACCGCATACTAAGTCGAGGCTGAATACTAAAGTAATTCGTATCTTCTACTGCAAATGCAGAAGCATGCCCCCCAAGATTGATAATCAATTTTTTCCCAATGGAAATTTCGTCTTCTGCGTATAATGAGAATTCTGCAGCCTTCGTTATTTTATTCGGAGTACTGGACGCTATGGTTTCAGTTCCTGTTTTTCTAAAACTACTATTCACTCCTGGTTTAAAAGTATGGTGAATAATACCTCCTCCAAATCTTATGTGATGACTTTGGTTTAGGTACCATTGGTAATCTTGTTTTAGTGCCCAATCATTAATGATAGAAGAATATTCACTACTTGATTTTGAATCGGGGATCAGATCTGTATTGTTACTCTTTACTTCACTTTCGTTATTTGAAAAATAATTATAACTGGAATAGTACAATGTCGTATTCGAAAATAGTTTGTCATTGAAAAGGTGATTCCATCGGAAGGATCCAAAGGCATTATTCCATCCTTCCTGATCATCAAATTTTTGAACGCCAATGGTTTCATCATTTTCTCTTTCAACTAATTTCAGTAAGTCACGACTATAAAAACCACTGAAGTAAATTCGATCTTTATTAGACAACTTGTAGTTATACTTCAAATTCGCGTCGCCAAAATAATAGTCTCTTTTACTTTTAAATCCTCTGGCTCTTTCGGCTGCAATCGGAGCAATTATTAAATCCAATAACGTTCTTCGAGCTGAAAAGAAGATAGAACTTTTATCCTTCACTAGTGGTCCAGAAATAGAAGCTCTTGCCGATAATAATCCTACCGAAATTTGTTTTTTCCATTCCTGGTTATTTCCTTCTTTTGTTGTGATATCCAAAACAGAAGAAAGTCTTCCACCATATCTTGCAGGAAAAGCACCTTTGGTTACTTCAATATTATTTATTGCATCAGGATTGAAAGTGGAAAGAAATCCGAACAGGTGGTAGGGGTTGTACATCGGAACTCCATCTAGCAAAATCAAGTTCTGATCCTGACTTCCGCCTCTAACATAAAACCCTGCACTCCCTTCAGAACCTTGTTTTATACCCGGTAATAAGGTGAGCGCTTTGAGAACATCTTGCTCTCCTCCTAAAGACGGTATCGACTTTAATTGATCTGAAGAAATTTTATTTACGCCCATTCGTGAAGATTGAACGATATTGTCTTCTCTTGATTTTTCAGAAGCGGAAACAATGACTTCCGCAAGTGCATTTGCTGACGTATTTAATTTTATCGTCAAGCGCTCTGTCTTATTGACGCTGATAATTTTATCCTCATATCCTAAATATGAAAAGACAATTTCATGACTACCTGCTGGTAGCGTCAAGCTAAAAAAACCAAAATTATTGCTAACAGATACCGCAGCATTGTTCGATTCAAAAGCATAAGCAGCAATCAGCGCTTCTCCATTTTCACTATCATAAATATAGCCGGAACAAACTATTTCTGACTTAGCTTGCTGGGAAAGCTGATCTACATTTCCTGTTTTAGGATTTTTAGATTTGAAAATAGTGACTAAGTTGGCACTAATTTTATACCCTAAATTTCGTTTCTGAAATAATTCGTCTAACAGTTCTGGTAAGGTAATGGCCTCATACTTAAAACTTATTTTTTCGCTTGTTGAAAATAAATTTGGGTTGTAAACAAACGAAACCTCAAAAGCTTTTTCGATTTCCAAAAGGACATCTATTATCTTTTGGTCTTCAATGTTAATTGAAGTAGTTTGATTCTGTTCGGACTTAACCTCTTGGGCATTGGCCTTGAAGAAGGTAAGGCAAAAAATACCTAACAGTATTATTGGAAATCGTTTTACCTTATAACTTAATTGCATGTTCCATTTTTAAGGGTGTAAGAATTGGTATTGTTCTGCTGTAAGTCGAAATCATAAATCAATTCCAACGAAGCCAATATCTCTTCGATTTTCTTGTTTTTGAATGTTCCTGAAAAAAGGCAATTAGCCATCTCCTTGTCACTCAACAATAGGTCAATATTAAACGCCGATTCGAGATCTACTAAGGTCCGTTCGAGACTAGTTTGGTTAAAAACCAACTCTTGACTGTACCAGAATAAACTGTTAGTAGAAAAATTAGTGACTGTAGTCAGCTTCTTTGAATGTTTGTTAATTACAGCTGTCATTTCCTTAGTCAAAATGACTTTCTGGTTGTCATTGTCATTATTTTTTACAGCAACTTTCCCTTCTACGACATGTACAGTTGGTGGTAAGTTTCCTGAGGGATCGGCAATAACATTAAATTTTGTTCCCAAAACCTTCACCTGTAAGTCAGCGGTTTCCACAACGAAGGGGCGAACTTGATCTCTTGTAACTTCAAAGACGGCGTTCCCTTTTAATTGCACTTGTCGTCCTTCGGAATTAAACTGCTTTGGATAAGAAAATTCAGATAATTCATTCAACCATACTTTTGTGCCTTCGGGAAGAGTCACGACTTTTTGCTCGTTAGCTTGTGTGCTGACCAGAAGCATCTCAGAATGACTTGGATTCAATAAAAACCAAAAAAGACCCATGAGAACCAATACGGATGCCGCTGCAACGAAACGATAAGTTCGTGGAAGAAGTCTGCGTACCTTTGCTTTAGTGGCAATTTGAGGCTTCACTTTTTCCAATGCCGCATGAACATCAATCTCAGGTTCCAATTCGAGTTTTTTGGTCTGGGCGGAATTGTTCCAAATAAAGAGCGCAGATTGAAAAGCAGCTTCATTTTTAGCAGAGCTTTTTCTCCATTGGTCCAACTCCAGTTGCTCCTTAGTTTCCAGTTGGCCTTCGAAAGATCGAGCAATGAGTGTATATATATCTTCTGACATACTTAAGTGTTCTTTCCTTAAGGACGTAACAGAGTAGGAGGTACCCTAGTGTATTTTTCAATTTTTTTTTAAAAAAATAAATGTCGAGTATTCTAACGCATCAGAACGGCTGCAAACAAAGAGATAGCAAGGCTTTGGCGGAGCAAACGAAGGGCTGTTGAAATATGAAATTCAACCGTCTTTTTTGAAATTCCTAGTTGATTGGCTATTTCTAAATAACTTAATTCTTCAAACCTACTCAATTTGAAAACGGCTTTACATTTAAGAGGCAATGCTTCAATGCGTGAATGAATAAATTTGAGTTGCTCTTCGGAAAGGAGCGTTTCTTCCGGAGATTCAATAGTCATTTTATCTGATTGTTGAAAATATAATGCTGTAGCTCTAGATACATTACTTTCCTTGCGAAAGAAATCAATACAACGATTATGCACAATTTTCCTAAGGTAGGATTCTACGGAAGTTTGAATATTCCAGTTGCTTTTATTGTCCCAAAAGGCGATAAAAACGGATTGAACAATATCCTCTGAGGTAGGTAGATCGTATGTTTTTTTAAAAGCGAATTTCACTAAAGGTTCGTAATACAACTGAAACAGCTGATTAAAAGCAGCTTCGTCTCCTGCTTTCATCTGTTCGTATAGTTGTCCTTCGTTCATATTTATCTGAAGCATTATTACAACTTCTGGTAGTAAGAACGAAAAAAAGGATGGTATAGTGAGGTGGGGAGTGAAAAAAATATAAATAATTTTAACGATGTAGATTTGACACAGCTCTTTTCAATTCTGGTCAAATCGCTTTTTACTTTGGCCTTTCAAATGGAATTTCAGGAATTTGAACGATCTAAATTGGGCATGTCTTAATTGAAGTAGGTTTTTTTACATTTTATAAAATCGGACGAGCCATGGTAATGTTTTCAGCAAGAAGATTGGCAGTCAGTAGAAAAAATAAAGATTTGCAGTCATTCTTTATGGTAAAAAATCTTTCAATTTCCGATTTTTACAGAAGCTGATCCACTGTTAATAATACTATTGACTGTTCCACCTCCGAAAGGGGCAACCCCAATCGCTGTATCCTGTATTCTTGCTGCACCCATACTATTGTTGTCTGCATTTAGCCGTATTTGGACTCCTTCAATATTGGTTAATCCATTACTTTCTATTTTTGTTATTCCACTTTGTATATCTGTTGTACCGACTGCTGTCATATTGATATTAGTTGCATTCATATTGATTGTAAAAGCATCCATGTTGATCGTTCCTGTTGGGCTATCAATGTCAATGGAACCATTGCTGTTCAAAGTGATAGTAGCAGTTCCAGCCTTAAATTTTATTTCGTCCAATGTCGTTTGAATAGTTATGCCCTGGGAATTGTCAAGATCAATGTTTCCATTTTCAATTAATACATTACCATCTACTGATAATTTTTGCAATGGACTTTCATTGTTGATTCCAACATTACCATTATTGCGAAGGATGGAAATTGCATTATTATCATCAGTAGGATCTTGATTGCTAACTTTATGCATTCCGAGGTGCATTTTATTAGTAAGTCCATTATAGTGAATATAACCACCAAGCCAATTACTAGTCCCTTCTACAAGCCGCATCCGTCCGGATTCCACTTGATTAAAGACAGGCCCGTATAAAAATACATTTGGACCGAAGATAGGATCATCATTTCCCTGAATGGTTAGCAAGCCTT
>CALGJW010000260.1 GCA_937930025.1 uncultured Saprospiraceae bacterium
ACGCGCAATGCGGCGGTAAAAATCAGTCAAGTGTGCACTGGGATATGATCGGGAATATGAAGAATGGCGGGGAGATTTTTGCAGATGATGAACGGATTTATAAGAATGGGAAGTTTATTCTCTAGACGTTAGACTATAGACCGCTTTGCTTTTAGACTTTAGACTGATTTTTTGTAGGTTTTATGATGCTCATTTTTATTCCGCTTTCTTGTTGGTGGAATAAAAATGGGCATTTTTCATTGGGCTTGGAATCAGTCTAATACAAATTTGGAATCTAGATACCAGAATATTTCCAACAATAAATTTCCTATCTCATTTTTTTCTATTATATTTAGATTAAACAATAATAAAACATGAGAAAACTATTATTCTTGCTATTTCTAACAATGATGTTATCCTGTCAGGAAAACAATTTTGAGGAATACTTAGTGTCCTATGAAGAATGCGATTACCTTCCTTCACCTTGTGATTTAATTACCGTTGATGAACTCATCAATATCAGCGACGACATTCCTTTTCCGACTCCTAATAGCTATGAACTCAAATCTGCAAGTGTTTTATTGGCAGAGATAAATGATCCTGGCGCATCATTAATAAGTAATACATGCGAATTTTCCTTTGAAGATGAATTAACAAGACAATACTCAATGTATGGTCATGTCACTTGTCGGAATGGTGATAATGATGATCCATTACGTGAACTTACTGTTTATTCTCAAGATTACTCCTATGCCGATGATGAGGCATTCCCTGATGCTATTTATTTCTATGCTATAAATGCTTATGTCGTTAGAAAGGAGAATTATATTCTTGAACTAAAGTTTGGTAAATACACCAAAGCACAGCAAATCGAAATTGTCGAAATTATGCTTGCCAACTTACCCTAAATTAATCCGAATGAAAAAAATTGCAGTATTAGGAATCATTTTTTTAGTAAGTTGTAATTTTGTATTTGCTCAAAAGAAAAAACGAAGAAATAAAGGTGAGAAAATCTCTTTATCTGTACTTCTTAATACCGACTTCAACAACACAAAGTTTTATATGGATAGTCCAATCCATCGGATAATTGAACCATTTGACACACGACTTCGAGGAATTCAAAGAAACATCCAATCTATTCCTGAAATGGTTAACTTTGGTTTTAGTTATCAAAAACTAAATAAAAACAATAAATATACGGAGCTAGCATTAACCAAATTTGTTTGGTCAAGAGATGAGACTGAAACAATAGTTGACGGGCTATTGCCCTTTCCACAAAGCGTAAGGGGATCTCTTGAAAACGATTTTAAAATCGCATTTCGTTATGAGTATGGTTCTTATTTCGCTATCCATGATGAAAGTAGATTGCGAATGGGATTGGGTGGTGGATTGGCCCCTTATTTAATATATTCAAAATTTACTCCTAAGGCTTCTGCCGATTTTCCAAGACGCGTCATAAGATATGGATTGAAATTAGAAATTGTTCCATCCTTATCTTACCGTATTTCAAAAAATGGTTTTATTGATCTTAAATGGTCGCCATCTATTTTTGATTTCAACCGTCATTATGGTAAAGTTGAAAATCCGATTTTTACCAAGGCACAACGAAGAAACGTCCATACAATTCCTGTTTTTTTTGGCAACCTACTTAGTTTTCAATTGCATTATAGACACCAAATTCTAAGTCCTAGAGATGCAAGAAAGAAACTTAGTGAGCAACGAAGACAAAAGGTGGATGAAAAAGGCAAAAAAAAGGGAGTCACTTTTGTTACTCCAATACTTAATATTAATCCAAGAAAGGAAGATCTTTTTTTCTCTTATAGTAAAGGACACCTAGATTATACTAACCCAATCAATCGAATTTCACGATTGAACTTAGGGATAGGTGTTCAGTTCGTCAAAAAGAATGGAATATATCACGAAATCGCCCTATCTAGATTAAGTATCAAACAAGATATTTCCGTTCAGGTCGTCAGATTCCCAGAAGTACCAGACACGAATTTTCCTACTGAAATTTTTGAAAGTGAAGCCAATGAATGGGGAATAGGAGTAAGATACGAAATAGGGAAAGTTTTTACCGACCCCTACCGCAACAAACAAAAAGTAATTTTTTCTGTTGGATTAGCTGTTGAACCTTTTTATAATAATTTTGAATCGGATGATTGGACTCAAATTCGAGTTACCGACTATGGAGCAGAATTAAAATTGATGCCCGCTATTGCTTTCAAATTATCAGACCGCAATTATTTGCAATTTAAGTGGGCACCTACTGCTTATAGAGTACAATATTTTTCTTCGGAATTTAATTCAGATCTTGAAATGCCTAAATTTTTTAAGAATGATGAACGAAGATTAGACGCTGCAACCAATATGGTCAATTTAAATATTGGCTTGCGGATGAGAATTTGAATGCGTAAGTGAGCTTGCATTTTCTCGCGCAGATTTCGCAGATGAACGCAGATGAGCACGTTTGGGATCTGTGTTTATCTGCGAAATCTGCGCGAAATAAAAACTCTTACAAATCTAAGCAAACAACCTAGATTTTTAAACGTGAAGAGCCAAGACTTACGCTACAACCAATATGGTCAATTTAAATATTGGCTTGAGGATGAGAATTTGAATGCGTACGTGAGCTTGCATTTTCTCGCGCAGATTTCGCAGATGAACGCAGATGAGCACGTTTGGGATCTGCGTTCATCTGCGAAATCTGCGCGAAATAA